>NZ_JBHJUK010000044.1:0-16987 GCF_042266225.1 Kitasatospora sp. NPDC056181 | reverse complement strand
GTTTGTGCTGGTCGCGGGCCACCGGGGGTTGGGGTTCGGGGTGGGGGGCCGGGGGCCGCCCGCTGGCCGGGCCCGGCACGGTTTGCCGCGTCGGGGGCCCGGCCGACCGTCACCGACCCGTCGCCAGTACGTCGTCAGTAGGGTCTGTAGGCCGCCAGTTGGCCGTCAGCGGGCCGTCAGCCCGCCGCGCGGGGCCGCAGCCAGACCACCCAGGTGAGCGCCGAGCAGAACAGGTACGCCGCCAGGAAGCCCAGGTAGGCGGCGTCGCCGTTGTGGCTGGCGAGGAAGGACTGCCGGAAGGCCAGGTTGACCAGGACCCCTCCGAACGCGCCCACCGCACCGGCCAGTCCGATCAGCGCGGCCGAACGGCGGCGGGAGTCGGACTCCGCGGCCTCCGGGTCGGCTCCGGCCGCCACGGCGGCCCTGGCCCGGGCCTGGTAGTGGGCCGGGATCATCTTGTACGTCGAGCCGTTGCCGATGCCGCTGAGCACGAACAGCGCGATGAAGCCGGAGAGGAAGAGCGGCAGCGAGTGCGCCCGTGAGGCGGCCAGGACGACCGCCGTCCCGGCGCCCATCGCGACGAAGGTGGACAGGGTGACCACGGCGCCGCCCCAGCGGTCGGCCAGCCGGCCGCCCACCGGGCGCAGCAGCGAGCCGAGCAGCGGGCCGAGGAAGGTCAGCGCGGCCGCCTTGACCGGGGTGTCGAAGCGGTCGTGGAACTGCACCTGGAGCACCTGGCCGAAGGCGAAGCCGAAGCCGATGAACGAACCGAAGGTGCCGATGTACAGGGTGGAGACCGCCCAGCCGTACGGGTCCCGGGCCACCTCGCCCAGCGCCCGGCCCTGGCCCCGCGGCGGGGCGGCCAGGTTGTCCATCCGGGCCCAGGCGCCGGTCGCGGCGAGCACGATCAGCGGCAGGTAGAGCAGCGGCAGCAGCCGGGGATGGGCCGCACCCGCGGTGGCCAGGACGAACAGGCCGAGCAGTTGGACGGCCGGGACGCCCAGGTTGCCGCCGCCCGCGTTGACGCCGAGCGCCCAGCCCTTGAGGCGGTGCGGGTAGAAGGCGTTGATGTTGGCCATCGAGGAGGCGAAGTTGCCGCCGCCGACACCGGCGACGCAGGCCACCGCGAGCAGGGTGCCGTAGGAGACGCCGGGGGTGAGCACCAGGGCCGCCAGCGCGGTGGGGACGAGCAGCAGCAGGGCGCTGACCACCGTCCAGTTCCGGCCGCCGAACCGGGCCACCGCGAAGGTGTACGGCAGGCGCAGCAGGGCGCCGAGGGCGGTGGGCAGGGCGGTGAGGGTGAACTTGCCGGCGGTGTCGATGTGGTACTCGGGGCCGAGGAAGAGCACCAGGACGGACCAGAGGCTCCAGACGGAGAAGCCGATGTGCTCGGAGAGCACGGAGTAGACCAGGTTGCGGCGGGCGATCCGGGCGCCGGTCCGCTCCCAGAAGGCGACGTCCTCCGGGTCCCAGTGGGTGAGCGGGCCGGTGCCGGCTCTGCCGCCGGCGGGCTGCGTCTCGACGACGGCACTCATGCGGCACTCTCCTTCGCTGCGCGGGCGGTCGGGTCTGCCGTTCGGACCGGCCAGAGCCTGAGCACGGCGGGGCTCCCGTCGGGGGCGGTGTCCTCGTCCAGGCAACGGCCGTCGGTGAGGTCGAAGACCTGCTTGTACATCGGCGAGGCCAGGGTGGGCCGGTCGCCGCGGCTGCCGAGCAGTCCGCGCGAGAGGACGTGGGCGCCGCTGAACGGGTCGAGGTTGTCGACGGCGTGCAGGCCGCCGCTCCGGTCGCGGAAGACGGCCACCTGGGCGCCGTCGAGCAGCACGGCCACGCCGCGGCCGGGTTGCAGGTCGTCGAGGGTGCAGACGGGCTGCCAGCGGGTTCCGTCGTGGATCTCCACGGTCACGGGGTGAGCACCTCCAGTCGGGGACCGGCCACCAGGACCGGGGTGGGGGTGGTGAGGATGCGCCCGTCCTCGTCGGGGCGGGCGGGGCGGATCTGGCCGCGTTCGGGGACGAAGGTGACGGCCGGGTCGGGGGTGCCGGGGGCGTTGACGAAGGAGGCGAAGCGGCGCAGCCGTTCGGGGTCGGCCAGCGTGGCGGCCCATTCGTCCTGATAGCCGTCGATATGACGTGCCATCAGTTCGTCGAGCTCGGCGGCGATGCCGAGCGAGTCGTCGATCACCACGGCGCGCAGGTGGTCCAGGCCGCCCTCCAGCCGGTCCAGCCAGACCGAGGTGCGTTCCAGGCGGTCGGCGGTGCGGATGTAGAACATCAGGTAGCGGTCGATGGTGCGGATCAGCGTCTCGCGGTCCAGGTCTGCGGCCAGCAGGTCGGCATGACGGGGCGTCATGCCGCCGTTGCCGCCGACGTAGAGGTTCCAGCCGGCCGAGGTGGCGATGATGCCGAAGTCCTTGCTCTGTGCCTCCGCGCACTCGCGGGCGCAGCCGGAGACCGCGGACTTGAGCTTGTGCGGGGAGCGCAGCCCCCGGTAGCGCAGCTCCAGTTCGATCGCGAGGGCGACGGAGTCCTGCACGCCGTAGCGGCACCAGGTCTCGCCGACGCAGGACTTCACGGTGCGCAGCGCCTTGCCGTAGGCGTGGCCGGATTCGAAGCCGGCGTCGACCAGCCGGCCCCAGATGCCGGGGAGCTGGTCCACGCTGGCGCCGAAGAGGTCGATCCGCTGGCCTCCGGTGATCTTGGTGTAGAGGCCGTAGTCGCGGGCGATCTCGCCGATGGTGATCAGGCCCTCGGGGGTGATCTCCCCACCGGGGACCCGCGGCACCACCGAGTAGGAGCCGTTGCGCTGGAGGTTGGCGAGGAAGTGGTCGTTGGAGTCCTGGAGCGCGGCCTGCTCGCCGTCCAGGATGTGACCGCCGCCGAGGCTGGCCAGGATGGAGGCGACGGTCGGCTTGCAGACCTCGCAGCCCTCGCCGCGGCCGTGGCGGTCGAGGAGTTCGGAGAATCCGGAGATGCCGGTGACCCGGACGATCTCGTACAGCTCGGCGCGGGTCTGCGGGAAGTGCTCGCAGAGGCCGGCCTGGGTGGCGACGCCGTTGGCCGCCAGCTCCTCGGTGACGACGGTGGTCAGCTGCTTGATGCAGCTGCCGCAGCCGGTGCCGGCCCGGGTGCACTTCTTGACGGCGGCGACGGACTCGCAGCCCTGCTCGTGGACGGCGGCCCGGACGGCGCCCTGGGTGACGTTGTGGCAGGAGCAGAGCACCGCGTCGTCGGGGAGCGCGACGGGGCCGGCGGCGGCGAACCCGGCGGGCAGCACCAGCTGTTCGGGCGCCGTGGTGAGCGGCTTGCCGCCCATGGCCAGCGGCCGCAGGGTGCCGTAGGCCTCGGTGTCGCCGACCAGGACACCGCCGAGCAGCGCCCCGTCGGCGCCGATCACGAGCTTGCGGTAGACGCCGAGCCGGCTGTCGCTGTACAGCACGTCGAGGGCGCCCTCGGCGGTGCCGTGCGGGTCGCCGAAGCTGGCCACGTCGACGCCGAGCAGCTTGAGCTTGGTGGAGGTGTCGGCGCCGGTGAAGCCGGTGCCGGGGCTGCCGGCCAGCGCGCGGGCGGCGGTCTCGGCCATCTGGTAGCCGGGCGCCACCAGGCCGTAGACCCGGCCGTCCACGGTCTGGGCGCACTCGCCGATGGCCAGCACGGCCGGGTCGGCGGTGCGGCAGTGCTCGTCCACCACGATGCCGCCGCGCGCGCCGACCGGAAGCTCGCAGTCGCGGGCCAGCTGGTCGCGGGGGCGGACGCCGGCCGAGAACACCACCAGGTCGGCGGCGAGTTCGCGGCCGTCGGAGAGGGCGAGCGCGCGGGCCCGGCCGTCGGCGGCGGTCTCCACCCCGCTGGCGCCGGCGCCGGTGTGGACGGTGACGCCGAGGTCCTCGATCTTGCGCTGGAGCAGTTCGCCGCCGCCCTCGTCGACCTGGACGGCCATCAGCCGGGGCGCGAACTCGACCACGTGGGTGGCGACGCCCATCGCCCGCAGGGCGCCCGCGGCCTCCAGGCCGAGCAGGCCCCCGCCGACCACCACGCCGGTCTTGGCGTGCTCGGCGTCCGCGCGGATGGCGTCCAGGTCCTCGATCGTGCGGTAGACGTGGCAGCCGGCCGCGTCCCGGCCGGGGACGGGCGGCACGAACGGGACCGAACCGGTGGCCAGTACCAGGGCGTCGTAGCGGAGTTGGTGGCCGGCCCGGGTGGTCACGGTGCGGGCAGCGCGGTCCACGGCGGTGACCGGGTCGCCGAGGCGCAGGTCGATGCCGTGCTCGGCGAGGAAGCCGGGCGGGCAGAGCGTGAGGTCCTCGGCGGTACGGCCGTCGAACAGCGAGCTGAGGTGGACGCGGTCGTACGCGGGGCGCGGTTCCTCGGCGAGCACGGTGATCCGCCAGCTCCCGGCGCCGGGCTGCTCGGCGAAGGCCTCCAGGAAGCGCTGGCCTACCATGCCGTGGCCGACGAGGACGAGGTCCCTTGGTCGGTCGGGCGTGTGCGCTGTCATCGCGATGCTCCTCGGGGTCGTGCGGGGGGGGTGCGGGTGGAAGTTGTGGCGTCAAGGGGGGTGCGGCGTCGGAGGTGGTGCGGCGTCGGAGGGGACTGGGGCTTCAGGGGGACCGGGGTGTCGGGGACCGGGGTGTCGGGGGCAGGGCGTCCGGGGCCGGGGCAATCAGGTGAGCAGGTGGAGGGGGTGGCCGGTGAGCGGGTCGTCGCGCTGCCAGGCCTCGGCCAGGGTGTCGACGCCGGCGAGGTCGCCGAGCAGGATGGCGCCGACCAGCCGGTCACCGCGCAGGACGAGCTTCTTGTAGCTGCCGCGGGTCGCGTCGGTGAGCCGGAGCACGTCGAGGCCGGGGTCGAGGGTCTCGTCCACGGCGCCGAAGGCCGCGTACTCCAGGCCGCCGGTGCTGAGCCGGGCCGGGGGCCGGGAGCCGGTGTAGCGGGCGTCCGGATCGGCGCCGGACAGGCGCAGCGCCAGAACGTCGGCCTGGTCCCAGGCGGGCAGCGCCAGGCCGTGGACGGTGGACCGGTGCTCGGCGCAGTCGCCGATCGCGTGCACCCCGGGTACGGCGGTGGCGAGCGCGTCGTCGACCAGCACCCCGGTGGCGACCGGCAGGCCCGCGGCGTGCGCGAGGGCGGTCCGCGGGCGGGTACCGCAGGCGAGCACCACCAGGTCGCAGTCCAGGACGTAGCCGCTCGCCAACTCGACACCGGTGACGCGCTCTTCGCCGCGCAGTGCGCGGGCCCGGTTGCCGGGGTAGGTCTCGACCCCGAGGGCCCGCAGCCGGGACCGCAGCACCTCGCCGGCCTCCGAGTCGAGTTGACGCTCGATCAGATAGGGCCCCTGGTGGACGACTTCGACCGGCACACCGAGCGTCGCCAGCGCCCGGGCGGCGCTCACCCCGAGCACCCCGCCGCCGATCACGACCGCCCGGCGGGCGCCGACGGCGTCCTCCGCCAGCCGGGCGGAGTCGTCCAGCGTGCGCAGGGTGTGGACGCCCTCGGTCAGACCGCTGCCGTCCGCACGGCGCAGGCCGCGGATGGGCGGCAGCACCGGGTTGGAGCCGGTGGCGAGCACCAGCGCGTCCCACGGCTCCACGGTGCCGTCGGCGAGGCCGAGCGTACGGCCGACGGTGTCGAGCGCCACCACCTCGCAGCCGGGCCTCGGCTCGGCCCCGCCCAGCGGCAGTGCGATCGCCTCGGTGTCGTACCGGCCGGTGAGCACGTCGGCGAGCAGCACCCGGTTGTACGGGGCGCGGGCCTCGGCGCCGTAGACGGTGACCCGGCCGGCGCCGCCCAGCGCGGTGTAGCGCTCGGCGAACCTGGCCGCGGCCATGCCGCCGCCGACCACCGCGATCCTGCGGTCCTCCGCGGTCCTCATGACGCCTCCCCTTCGGCCCGCTCGACGCGAACGGCACAGAGCTTGAACTCCGGCATCCGGGACACCGGGTCGAGCGCCGGGTTGGTGAGCGTGTTGGCCCGGCCCGCCCCCGGCCAGTGGAACGGCATGAAGACGGTGTCCGGCCGGATCGTGTCGGTGACCCGGGCCGGCGCCACCGCCCGGCCGCGCCTGCTGGTCACCGACACCAACTCGCCCTCGCCGACCGCGAGACGGGCGGCCAGCCGCGGGTGCAGCTCCACGAACGGTCCCGGCGCGGCGGCGTTCAGCTCCGGCACCCGCCGGGTCTGCGCGCCGCTCTGGTACTGGGCGAGCACCCGGCCGGTGGTCAGGTACAGCGGGTAGTCGCGGTCCGGCTCCTCGGCCGCCGGGCGGTGGGTGACTCCGGCGAACCGGGCGCGGCCGTCGGGGGTGGCGAACCGGTCCAGGAAGAGCCGGGGCGTGCCCGGGTGCGCCGTGTCCGGGCAGGGCCAGAAGACGCCGTCCTCCGCCGCGATCCGCCGGTAGCTGATGCCCGCGTAGTCCGCGTCACCGCCGGCCGAGGCGCGGCGCAGCTCGTCGAAGACCGGCTCGGCCTCGGCCGGGAAACCGTCCACCACGCCCAGCCGGGCGGCGAGTTCGCGCAGCACCCAGAGCTCGCTGCGCACCCCCTCGGGCGGGTCCAGCGCGCGACGGCGGAGGATGACGCGGCCCTCCAGGTTGGTGGTGGTGCCGTCCTCCTCCGCCCACTGGGTGACCGGGAGCACGACGTCCGCCAGCCGGGCGGTCTCGGAGAGCACCGGGTCGGCGACGACCAGCAGGTCCAACGCCCGCAGCCGGCCGGCGACATGGCCCGCGTTCGGCGCGGAGACCACCGGGTTGGAGCCCGCCAGCAGCAGCGCCCGCACACCGCCGGGCTGCCCGAGCCCGTCCAGCAGCTCGTAGGCGGAGCGGCCCGCGCCGGGCAGCGTCTCCGGGTCGACGCCCCAGACGCCGGCCACGTGCGCCCGGGCCGCCGGGTCCTCGATCGAGCGGTAGCCGGGGAGCTGGTCGGCCTTCTGGCCGTGCTCGCGGCCGCCCTGGCCGTTTCCCTGGCCGGTCAGGCAGCCGTAGCCGGAGCGGGGCCGGCCGGCCTTGCCGGTGGCCAGGCAGAGGTCGATCCAGGCGCCGACGGTGTCCGTCCCCTTGCTCTGCTGCTCCGGGCCGCGTGCGGTCAGCACCATGCCGGTCGCCGCACGGCCGAACAGCGCGGCGGCCTCCCGCAGCCGGGCCACCGGGACGCCGGTGAGCCGCTCCACCCGGTCGGGCCAGTGCGCCATCGCGGCGGCGCGGGCCCGGTCGAAGCCGGTGGTCCTTGCGGCGACGAACTCCTCGTCCACCAGGCCGTCGGCGATGACCAGGTGGAGCAGGCCGAGCGCGAGCGCGAGGTCGCCGCCGGGCCGGGGCTGGAGGTGCAGGTCGGCCTCGGCCGCCGTCCGGGTGCGGCGCGGGTCGACCACGATCAACGTGCCGCCGTTCTCGCGGAGTTCGCGGAAGTAGCGGAGCGCGGGCGGCATCGTCTCGGCCGGGTTCGCGCCGACCAGGATCAGGCAGTCGGTGTGCGGGATGTCCTCCAGCGGGAACGGCAGCCCGCGGTCCAGCCCGAACGCCCTGCGGTGCGCGGCCGCCGCCGACGACATGCAGAACCGGCCGTTGTAGTCGATGTTGGCGGTGCGCAGCACGACCCGGGCGAACTTGCCGAGCTGGTAGGCCTTCTCGTTGGTCAGCCCGCCCCCGCCGAACACCCCGACGGCGTCCGCGCCGTGGCGCTCGCGGACCCCGGCCAGGCCCTCGGCCACCCGGTCCAGCGCCTCCGGCCAGCCCGCCGACCGCAGCGGCCCGCCCGGCCGGTCGCGCAGCAGCGGCCCGGTCAGGCGGACGTCCCGCGCCAGCAGCGCGGGCGCCGAACGGCCCTTGCCGCAGAGCGCGCCGCGGTTGACGGGGAAGCCGGGCCGCTCCAGCACCTCGGCCCCGGCCGCACCCACCTCGGGTCCGGTGCGCAGCCGCATGCCGCACTGCAACGAGCAGTACGGGCAGTGGGTGTCGGTGGTCGTCGTCATGCCGATGAATCTGACCGCTGATCGTTTCGCCACCGGGTCCCCCGTGTTGCGCGCGCGGTACGCGTCGCTCACGCCGCCGCGGGGGCGGGGTGCGCGGCAGGACATCAGCCGTAACCGGGCGGGCGGATTCGCTAACGCGCAGGTGACGGGCGGGCAATCCCCACGTAACGCGGCCGTCGCACCCTTGCGGCCATGGCACCCTCCCCCACCCCCACCGGCCCGCGTCCCAGCGGGCAGCCCGGGCCCCTCACCGGCTTCACCATCGGGGTCACCGCCGCGCGCCGCCGCGACGAGCTGGTCGCCCTGCTCACCCGGCGCGGCGCCCAGGTGGTCGAGGCTCCGGTGCTGCGCATCACCCCGCTCGCCGACGACCTGGCCCTGCGCCAGGCCACCGAACGCTGCCTGGCCGCACCGCTCGACTACGTGGTCGCCACCACCGGCGTCGGCTGGCGCGGCTGGATGAGCGCCGCCGAGGGCTGGGGCCGCGGCGCCGCCCTCGCCGACGCCTGCCGGGACGCGGTGGTGCTCAGCCGCGGCCCCAAGGCCACCGGCGCGGTCCGGGCCAGCGGCCTCGGCGAGGGTTTCTCCCCCGACACCGAGGCCACCGACGAGCTGCTCACCTGGCTGCTGGCCCGCCCGCTGGCCGGCCGCCGGATCGCCGTCCAGGAGCACGGCATCCGGCTGGACGCCTTCGCGGCCGCGCTGCGCGAACGCGGCGCCGAGGTGATCTCCGTCCCCGTCTACCGCTGGGAGCCGCCGGACGACCCGGCGCCGGTGCGGCGGCTGGTCGAGCAGACCGTCCGGCGCCAGGTCCACGCGCTCACCTTCACCAGCGCCCCCGCGGTCACCGCGTTCGTGGAGACGGCCACCGCCGAGGGCCTGCGCGAGCCCCTGCTGGAGGCGCTGCGGGGCGACGTCCTTCCCGTCTGCGTCGGTGTGCTCTGTGCCCGGCCGTTCGCCGAGCTCGGCCTGCCCGTGGTCTTCCCCGAGCGCGGCCGGCTCGGTTCGCTGGTCCGTCTCCTCGCCGAGACCCTGCCCGGCCGCGGCCGCCAGGACGTCACCGTCGCCGGGCGGACGCTCACCCTCCAGGGCAACGCCGTGATGGTCGACGGCCGGAGCCACTGGCTCAGCCCGCGCGGGGCGGCCGTCCTGCGGGCCCTCGCCGAACGGCCGGGCCGGGTGCTCAGCCGCGCCGAACTGCTCCGCACCGCCTGGGCCGACGCGACGGCGGACGAGCACGCCGTCGAGGCGGCGGTCGGGCGGCTGCGGGCGGCGTTGGGCCCGCACGGCGGGCTGATCCGGACGGTGCCCAAGCGCGGCTACCGCCTGGCGGCGGGCTGATGGGCGGGTTCGCGCGTACCGCCGACCGTCCGGTGCTGCTCGCCGTCGCGCACGGCAGCCGGAACCCGGCCGGGGTCGCCGCGACGCGCGAGCTGCTGGAGCGGGTGCGCGTGCTCCGCCCCGAACTGGACGTCCGCTGCTGCTTCCTGGACCTCGCCGCACCGTCCCTGCCCGAGGCGCTGGCCCGGCTGTCCGAGGGCGAACCGGCCGTCCTCGTGCCGCTGCTCCTCGGCACCGGCTACCACCTCCGGGTGGACATCCCCGGCGCACTGGCCGCCGCCCGGCTGCCGCACGTCCGGCTCGCGCCCCCGCTCGGCCCCGACCCGCTGCTGGCCGCCGTCCTCGCCGACCGGCTCGCCGGGAGCGGCCGTCCCCCCGGCGCCGGCCCGGTGGTGCTCGCCGCGGCCGGCTCCTCCGACCCGGCGGCCGCCGCCGACACCCGCCGCACGGCCCGCCTGCTCGCCGCACGCCTGGGCGACGGGCGCCCCGTCGTCCCCGCCTACCTGTCCGCGGCCCGCCCGACCCCGCACGAGGCGGTCGAGGCCCTGCACGCCGCCGGACACCGCCGGGTCGCCGTCGCCACCTACCTCCTCGGCCCGGGCTTCTTCGCCGACCGGGCCGCCGCCACGCCCGCCCGCTGGACCAGCGACCCGCTCGGCACCCACGACGCCCTCGCCCGCCTGGTCGCCGAACGCTACGACCGGGCGTGCGGCGTCGCGGCTTGCGGTGTCCCGGTGCGGGAGGTGCAGGAGGTGCGGGGGTGTGGTGCCCCGGCTTGCGGCGTCGCGGTACGGGAGGTGCAGGCGTGCGGCATCCCGGCTTGCGGCGTCGCGGTGTACGACGAGCGGGCGCACGGCGTCCGGGCGGACGGACGGCGGGCTGACGGACGGCGGGCGGACGACGAGCGCCTCCGCGACGGCGGGCCCCGGTGGCCGGAGCCGGCTGCCGCCCACGGGTGAGGCCCGGCGGCTCAGTCCGGGTGCCCCTGCCCGCCCCGCAGCGGCGCCCGGTCGACCACCTCGACATACATGATCCGCCCGTCCATCACGTCCAGGGCGAGCAGCCCCTCCTCGGCGGGGAGCGGCACGCACCGGTGGCCGGCACCGAACGGCTGCCCCTTCGGGTGCGGCGCGGTCGCGAAGCTCTGGCAGAAGCCGTCGCCGCAACCGCACTCCGCAACCAGGCGGAGATCCCGGGCCACGAGCGCCAGGTCGCGCTCACCCTCCGCCTCCAACAGGGCCGTCAACTCGCGGGCGAAGGCGGGGAAGACCTCCCGGACGAGCGGGTGTTCCCGGTCCACGCGGGCGCTCATGCCGGTCCGGCGGCGCCCCGCCGGTCCTCGACGTGGACGACCCGCAGGCCGGTACCGTCCTGGTGACGCCTGCCCCGCCCGTACATGCCGACCGCGAGCACCGAGCCGTCCCCCGGCTCGGCCGGCCCGACGTAGGTGAGGACGTCCGGGTGGTCGCCGGTGACGACCCAGCCACCGGCCTCCCCGAGGTCGATCACGCCGAAGTCCCCCGCGGGGGAGCCCGGATGGACCGGTCCCGCCTCGGCGAGCAGCGCGGTCGCCCGCGCCGCGAGGTCCTCGGAGTCGGCCGCCCCGGTCAGCACCACGCAGGTGCCGTGCTCGAACAGCACCAGCGACTTGGCAGGGTGGTCGATGAGGCGGGTCCAGGTCTCGATGAGCGTCGCGGTGTCCACGGCCGCCATCATGCCGAAGGCCCGCCCCGGCGGCGACGGGGTTTTCCCGGCTCCCCCGAGGCTGTCGGCCTGCTCACATCCGCACGTCGGACCGGGACGGGCCCGCCATCGCTGCGTAGGGTGGATCTTGACGGTGCGGGCGGCTCGGGTGACGGGGTGGGACCTTGGGTACGGGAACTTCTCTGACGGCACGCCAACTGCTCGGACTGCTCGTCGATCCCGGCACCTTCACGAGCTGGGACGAGCCGCTCGGCCCGGAGCCCGCCGAGGCCGGCTACCGGGCGGCGCTGGCCCGGGCGCGCGAGCGGACCGGAACGGACGAGGCGGTCGTCACCGGGACCGGACGGATCGGCGGCCGGGCGGTGGCGCTGGTGGCTTCCGAGTTCGGCTTCCTCGGCGGGTCGATCGGCGTGGCCACGGCCGAACGGATCACCCGGGCCGTGGAGCGGGCGACCGCCGGACGACTGCCGCTGGTCGCCCTGCCGGTGTCGGGCGGGACGCGGATGCAGGAGGGCTCGGCGGCCTTCCTCTGCATGCTCCGGATCACCGCCGCTGTCCAGGCCCACCGCGCGGCCGGACTGCCGTACCTCACCTACCTGCGCAACCCCACCATGGGCGGGGTGTTCGCCTCCTGGGGCACGCTCGGGCAGCTGGTCTTCGCCGAGCCGGGCGCCCGGCTCGGGTTCCTGGGCCCGCGGGTGTACGAGGAACTGCGCGGCGTGGAACTGCCCGCGGACGTGCAGCGCGCCGAGACGCTGGCCGCGCGCGGCCTGGTGGACGCGGTGGTCCCACCGGAGGAGCTGCGCGAGGTGCTGCGGCGCGCGCTGGCCGTGCTGGCCCTCGGCGCGACGACCGCGGAGCCCCGGGCGGACGGCTTTGACCTTGGCCTTGATCTTGACCTTGGCGTTGGCCCGGAGCCGACAGCGGCCTCGGGCGCCGGCTCGGGCTTCGACTCCAGGTCCGGCTCGGAACCGACCGCGGCCGAGCCGCCGCCGGCCGGGCCCGGGACCCGTCCCGACGCGTGGGAGGCCGTCCGCAGCACCCGCCGCCCCGACCGGCCGGGGACGCGCGAGCTGCTGCGCCGCACCGCCGAGGAGCTGGTCCTGCTGGACTCCCCCGGCGGCCGGGACGGCGCGCTGGTGCGGGCGCTCGCCGTGCTGCACGGCCGGCCGGCGCTGGTGATCGGCCAGCAGCGGCAGGAGCCGGACCGGGAGCGCCCGTTCACCGCCGCCGACCTGCGGGCCGTCCGGCGCAGCGCCCGGCTCGCCGAACAGCTCGGGCTGCCACTGGTCACGGTGGTCGACACGGCCGGTGCCGAACTCTCCGCGCAGGCCGAGCTGGACGGCATCGCCGTCGAAATCGCGCACTGCCTCACCACGCTGCTCGCCCTGCGCACACCCGTCCTCGCGGTCCTGCTCGGCCAGGGATCCGGCGGCGGCGCGCTCGCCCTGCTGCCCGCCGACCGGGTGCTCGCCGCCGAACGCGCCTGGCTCGCACCGCTGCCGCCCGAGGGCGCCTCCGCGATCGTCCACCGCGACGGCGCGCACGCCGCGGAGCTGGCCCGCTCCCAGGGCATCGGTGCGTACGACCTGGCAGACGTCGGCCTGGTCGACGTCGTCGTGCCCGAACGGCCGGACGCGGCCGAGGAGCCGGCCGCCTTCTGCGACCGGCTGGGGCGGGCGGTCGGCACGGCGCTCGGCGCCCTCACCGCCCTTCCCGAGGCGGAGCGGCTCGCCGCCCGGGCCGGCCGCCACCGGCGCCTGGGCGACGCGCTGGCCAGCCGGACGTCCCTGGCGTGACCCCGCGGCTGGCGTGACCCCGCGGCCGACCGGCGGGCGGCGCGGCTCCTGGCAGTTCGCCTGCTGCACAAGCGGCCGGCCCGGGTCGGCCGCGGCCGGTCGGCGCCGACCGGAGGGCACCGGCCGGAGGGCACCGGCCGAGCTGCTTTGGCCAGGTTGCGTTGGCCGAGCTGCGTCGACCGGTCGAAACCCACCGGTCGGCACCCGCCGACGGATGCCACGCGCGGTGGATCCGCCACCGCGACCGCCCGTACCCGTCAGCCGGCCTCGGCGGCGGCGAGGGCCTTCGCCCGGCGACGGGTCAGCCGCCAGATCTGTTCCTCGCCGGTCTCGGCGGGGGCCAAGCGCTCACGGGGCCTGCGGAGGTGCTCGGTGAAGCCGAGGCGGGCCGGGACGGCACCGCTGGCGAGGTTGGCCGGGTCGTGCACGACCTCGACGAACTCGACGCCGGGCAGGCGGAAGGCCTGGTCGACGAGCTCGCGGACCGCCCGCGTGACCAGGCCCCGGCCGGTGGCGGCGGGGTGCAGCCAGTAGCCGATCTCGCGGCCGCCGTCCGCGTCGTCGGCGCTGCGGAACAGCCCGCAGACGCCGACGATGTCCCCGTCCGACACGATCGCGTAGCTGTAGTCCTGACCACGCGCCCACCGCTCGGCGCGGTTCACCAGGAAGGCGCGGGTGTTCGCCTCGCTGTGCTCCGCCACCCAGCCCATCCACGGGCGCAGGTGCTCCAGCGACTCCTCGACGACCCGGAGGAACTCCGGAAGGTCCGCCTCGCCGTTGAACGCGCGCAGCGTGAAGCCGTCCAGTTCGATCACCTGCTGGGGATGTTCCATGCCGGAAGCGTCGTCCACGGCCGCCCTGGCAGGCAACAGGATTCCGCATCCCCGAGAGCGTTGCGGGGACGTCCCCGTCGTCAACCGGGCGGCGGCCGGCCCCTGCCTCCCGTCCCGGCCGGTCGGGTCAGTCCCGCCGACCGGCCGGGACCCGGGGAACGGCCGGGACCCGGGGCGCATCCGGAGCGCCGGACACGGCCGGGACACCGGAAACGACCGGGACGCCGGGAACGGGGACGAGCGTCGCGGCCAGCCGGTCCAGGGCGGCGGCCTCCGGGGTGCCCTCCCCGGCGCTGAAGACGTGCACCACCAGCCCCGTCTCACCGGGCTCGGCCGGCACGTGCAGCGTTTCGAAGTCCAGGGTCAGCGGTCCGGTCACCGGGTGCCGCAGGCTCTTGCGCCCCGCCGAGCACATCACGATCTCGCCGGTGGCCCAGATCCGTCGGAAGTCGGCGCTGCGGTCGGACAGTCCGGTGATCAGTGCGGCCAGCGCGGGGTCGTCCGGGTAGCGGCCAGCGGCGACCCGCAGCTGGCCGACGGCCTCGCTCGCCCGGTCCTCCCAGTCGGGGTGGACATCGCGGGAGGCCCGGTCCAGGAAGAGGAAGGCGGCGTTGTTGCGGTCGCGACGGGCCGGGTCGGCGAGGCCGCCGAGCAGTTCCGCACCGAGGGCGTTCCACGCGACCACGTCGAGGCGGTGGTCGGTCGCGAAGGCGGGGAAAGGGGCCATCGTGTCCAACAGCCGCTGGAGCAACGGGCTGGCCGTCACCCGGGGCGCGCTGCCCTGTCTGGCGCAGGCCAGGGTGATGAGGTGCCCGCGTTCCGCCGCGTCGAGGCCGAGCGCCCGGGCGAGCGCGTCGACCACCTCGGGGGACGGCTGGGTGGCCCGGCCCTGTTCGAGGCGCACGTAGTAGTCGACGCTGATCCCGGCGAGCTGGGCCAGCTCCTCGCGGCGCAGCCCGCGCACCCGCCGGTGCCGGCCACCGGCGAGCCCGACGTGCTCCGGCGCGACACGGCCACGGCGGGCGCGCAGGAAGCCGCCGAGCGCCCGCCGGGTGTCTCCGACCCCGTCGATCCCGCCGGTCCCGCCGGTCCTACCGGTCCCACCGGTCCCACCGGTCCCACCGGTCCCACCGGTCCCGGCAGTCGTTCCGGTCCCGGCAGTCCTACCGGTACCCCCGGTCGTGCCGGTTCCCCCGGTCCCGTTCGTCCTGTCCGTGCCTGCTGCGCGCCCGATGCCGTCCACCCCGTTCATGCGATCAAGTATGGGGTGGCCCTCGCAGGAGAAGTGTGGGTGGCCCTCGCAGTACCAGGACCACCGGTCCGACGGCCGAGCAGGGTCCTGGCTGCCCGGCGGCGCCCGGGAGAGTGTGGTCGGCATGACCGATGCCACGCCGCAGCCGCGGAAGAAGATCCTGATCGTCAGTGCCCACCCGGACCCCCGTTCGCTGAACACCTCCCTCACCGCCTTCGCCGCGGAGCACCTGCGCGCGGCCGGGCACGAGGTGCAGGTGTCCGACCTCTACGCGATGAAGTGGAAGGCGACGGTGGACGCCGACGACTTCCCGGAGCACCCCGCGGACGAGCGGCTCGCGGTGATGGCCGCCTCGGAGCGGGCCACGCTGGCGGGCCGGCTGGCGCCGGAGATCGCGGCGGAGCAGGAGAAGGTGCTCTGGTCGGACGCGGTGATCCTGCAGTTCCCGATGTGGTGGTTCTCGGTCCCCGCGATCATGAAGGGCTGGATCGACCGGGTGTTCACCTCGGGCTTCGGCTACGGCCCGGCCCTCCCGCCGCCCTACAGCGAGGGCGCGCTGGCGGGCCGGCGGGCCCTGGTGTCGGCCACGATGGGCGCCCGCCCGACCGCCTTCTCCGACCGGGGGATCCACGGACCGCTGGCGGACGTCCTCCACCCGCTCCAGCACGGCCTGTTCTGGTTCGCCGGGATGGCGCCGCTGGAACCGTTCGGGGTGTACGACGCGAACGAGCTGCCCGGGGAGCGGTTCGCGGCGGCGCGGCGCGCGTACGCACGACGGCTCGACGGCCTCTTCACGGACGAGCCCGTCCCGTTCCGCCCGCTCGTCGGGGGCGACTACGACCACGACATGCGGCTGCTGCCGGGCGTGGAGGCGGCGGGGGTGCGCGGGCTGGACCTGCACGTCCGCCCGGACGTCGAGGTGGACCCCGTCCCGACGTCCTGAGCCCCCGCCGGGACGTCGGCCTGCGAAGCCGCGGCGGCGACACGGTCGACGTCCGTCCGCGAAGCCACGGCGGTCACGCGGTCGACGTCCGCGCGGGAAGCCGCGGCGGCGGCGCGCTCCGGTCGGCGTGTGGCGCCGCTCTCAGATCGTCTGTACACGCAGTGGCGCCCACCGGGCGGTCGGTGACGGCCCCCGGTGGGCGGCCGGTGAGTGCGCTCACACGCGAACCACCGCCACGACGGTCGGTAGTGGGCACCTGGCGGCGGGCAGCCGGAACCTCTGGCGGGCGCGTTCGCCCAGGTCAGTGGGCACGATGACAGCCGCCACGGCGGGCCTTCGATTCCACGGCACGCACCCTCGCTACGACGGTGGATCGTAAACAGGGGGTCTTGGCGGCGGCCGATCCGGTCTGGCAACAATGGCTCAGTCGTCAGCCGCCCCGGCACCTGTCCCGCCGGGAAAGCGGCTAACTGCCGAGTCACGCCCCGCGACCGTTCGGCCCCTGTCCGGCCACTGGTCGAGGCGGGGCGTGACAACGGCCCAACCCGATTGAGGTCTTTCTCTTCATGCCCGCTTTCAAGCTCCGTATGCGTACCTCTGCTGCACTTCTTGCCGGCGCCGCCGGTCTGACCGCCCTGGGCGCCGGCCTGATGCCCGCCGCCGCCTCGGCCGCGACCGCCTCCCCGCAGACCATCGCCGCCCAGATCGTGCCGGCCAACCAGCTCGCCTCGTTCAGCCAGATCATCTCCCACGAGTCGAGCTGGAACGTGACCGCGACCAACCCGAGCTCGGGCGCGTACGGCCTGGCCCAGGCGCTGCCGGGCTCCAAGATGGCCTCGGCCGGTGCGGACTGGAGGACCAACCCGACCACCCAGATCAAGTGGGCGCTGGACTACATGAACTCCCGCTACGGCAGCCCGAACGCCGCCTGGTCGTTCTGGCAGACCCACCACTGGTACTAAGCCGCTCCGCTTCGGCCCCGCCGAACCGTTGAGCCGGTGTAGCACCGACACCTCCGTCAGACCACTGTCCCCCCTCACCCCGGGGATCGGACAGGGAGAACCGGGGTGACCGAGAGGGCCCCGGGGCCCGCCGTCCCCCGGCCCCGGGCCCCCCCCCCCCAGACCGCCCCGGGCCCCCCCGCGGGT
>NZ_JBHJUK010000043.1:14864-60236 GCF_042266225.1 Kitasatospora sp. NPDC056181 | reverse complement strand
TCCCCGGGCCGGTCCTCACCGCCCACCGCCCCCGCCGGGAGGGCCGTCCCTACGACACCCACGTCCTCCCGCCCCGCCCGCCGGCCCCCACCCTGCGCCCGGTGGACCTCGACACCCTCCCCGAGCTCACCGCCGAGTCGGGCCGCGGCCTCTTCCTGATCCACGCCCTCACCGACCACGTCCAGCTCCGCAACCACCCGCTCCGCGGCGCGATCGTCAGCTTCGACAAGATCCTCAAGTGGCAGGACGACGCCCTCCTGAGGGCGGCCTCGTAGCGCTGCTGCGGGCTTGGCCTACAGCACCGCCAAAGCCGGACTCCTCGGCCCCACCAGGTCGCCGGCCAGGGAACTTGGACCGGCCGGGATCTGCGGGAACACTGTCGTACCCGGGGCCATCCAGGTCGAGGCGGAGAACGAGCTGCCCGCCCACCACCGTGCCTGACCCGAGGACCAGATCCGCCGCCAGTGCGTCCAGCGCCGGGGCCGCCCCGAGGACGTCGCCGCCGCAGTCGCCTTCCTCGCCGGCCCCAGCGCGTCCTTCATCACCGGCCGGTCGTTGCACGTCGACGGCGGCTGGCTCCTCCACTGACCCGCCCCGCACGCCGAGACCACGGAGAAGGAAGAGATCACCATGCAGCACCGCGTCCGCGCCGTCCTCCTCACCCCGAACGACACCATGCTGCTGATCAAGCGCATCCGCCCCGGCATCGACCCGTACTGGGTGATCGTCGGTGGCAAGATCGAACCGACCGACGCCGGCCCCGAGGAGGCCCTGCTGCGCGAGGTCCGCGAGGAGATCGCTGGCGAGGCCCAGATCGTCAGCCACCTCCACACGATCGAAACCGCCACCGACCACGAGGACTTCTACCTCGCCACCATCGAGAAGTGGAGCTTCGAGGACCGCACCGGCCCCGAGTTCAGCCAGGAAGGCCGGGGCGAGTACATCCTCGAAGAGATCCCCCTGGCTGCCGACGCCCTCGATGCGCTCAATCTCCTGCCCCAGGACTTCGCGGCCGTCCTGCGCGACGCCGTCGAGCGAGGGGAACTCCTCGCCGCCCGCTGACCGCAAAGGCGGCCGGGTCGGCTCGGCCACCCGACATTCGCGCGCAACTCGCGACGGCCACCGCACACGGCTCCGCCAAGAAACGACAGTCCTTGATGTGATCAAGACCGCTGCGGCAAAAGGACCTTGGCGTGGGGGGTGACGTGGTGCGTTTCGTGGTCCAACCGAAAATAGGCGACCCGGCGGTGCTACCACCACCCCGGGATCCGATTGATCATCGCTGTCCCCTACTGAACCGGCTGGTCTCCCCGGCCATCGCGGGGCGCGTCTGGGGCACATGAGGGCCCAAAGTGCCGCTGACCAGTGCGAGCCACTGAAGGTGGTTTCGCCTGGTCAGCGGCACCTTTCTGATCGAACCCGCAGGTCACGGGCTTGCGGGGACCAAAAGATCCTCAAGTGGCAGGACGACGCCCTCCTGAGGGCCTGCTGAACGCGGGAACGCCGAAGGGGTACGGGCGGCGCGCCCGTACCCCTTCTTCCGCTGCCGACCGGGGTCAGCTGTGCGAGCCGGCCTTGCGGCGGCGCAGGACGAGCAGGGTGCCGACGCCCGCGGCGAGCACGGCTGCGCCGCCGAGGGCGATCGGGAGGGTGTTGGAGCTGGAGCCGGTCTGGGCCAGCTGCGGGCCGGCTGCCGGGCTGGTGGAGGCCTTGGCGGCACTGGTGGCCGGGGCGGGGGTGGTGGCGGCACCGGCCTCGGCGACCTTGAACTCGCCCTCGTAGTAGCCGTAGAACTGGGTGCAGGCGTCCGGCTTGTTGTTGGCCGGGGTGGGGACCTTGTCGTTGTCGAACGCGTCCGAGCCGGAGTCGTAGTTGGCTCCGTACTTCCCGGCCGGGGCCTTGGCGGTGGCGGCTATCCGGACCTGGACGGTGTGCTTCTCGCCCTTGGCCAGCTTGAAGTCGGGCACCCGCAGGGCGCGGTCGTCGAGTTGCGCGGGCTTCCAGCCGGAGCCGGTGTTCAGCTGGACGTCGAAGAACCCGGTGCTCCACTGGACCGGGCGGTCCCCGTCGAATTCGTCGGTGACGTAGAGGGAGTTGTGGACGGCGGGCAGATCGACGCCGCTGTTGTTCTCCCAGGTCACACTGATCTCGGCGGCGGGGCCGCCCTTCACCAGGGTGGTGCCGTACAGGCCGGTGCCGGTGACCTTGAGGAGCGAGCTCTGGTAGACGCCGCCGTGGCAGCGGTTGGCGGTGGTGGGTGTCGGCACGGGGCTGGTCGGCCGGACGGTGGGCTTCGCCGTGGCGGAGGCCGACGGGGTGCCCGGCGCCGAGGCGCTCGGCGAGCCGGTCGCCGTGGCGGAGGCCGACGGGGTGGCCGACGGGGTGGGCGTGGCCGAGCTGGTGGCGGTCGGGCTCGGCGAGACGGCGACGGCGCCGGCGGTGGCCGTGCCGACCGTCGCGCCGAGCGAGAGCGCGAGCAGCGTGGACGCGGCCAGTAGGCGGGAAGAGCGCACGATCTTTGCCCCCAATAGGGTGAATTCTGTCTCTGTCTGCACGACTTGGCGCCTGGTTGTGATCACCGCCAAGTGCGCAGGGGCGGCACCCTATCGAGGAGGTGCCGACCGGCTCCCGACCGGGGTGACCGGAGCGGATCTACGCTGGCGCGATGGGTGCGGTGGGCGAATGGGATCTGCGGCGGCTGCGGGTGCTGCGGGCGGTCGGTGAGTGCGGGACGGTGACGGCGGCGGCCGAGCGGCTCTGCCTCTCGCCGTCGGCGGTCTCGCAGCAGGTGTCGGCGCTGGCGAAGCAGCTGGGCGCGCCGATGCTGGAGCCGTACGGGCGGCGGGTGCGGCTGACCAGCGCGGCCCGGCTGGTGCTGCGCCATGCGGAGCTGGTCTTCGGTCAGCTGGAGCGGGCCGAGGCGGAGCTGGCGGGGTACCTGCACGGCGAGGCGGGCGAGGTCCGGGTGGGCGCGTTCGCCACCGCGATCGGCGGGCTGCTCGTGCCGGCGATCGCCCGGCTGCGCGACGCCGCGCCGCGGCTGGCGGTGCGGGTGGTGGAGGCGGAGGCGGCCGGGGCGTACGGGCTGCTGGCGGCGGGCGACGTCGACCTGGCGTTGTCGCTCGCGGTGCAGCCGGCCGGCGGCGACCCGCGGTTCGTGGAGTCGGCGCTGCTCAGCGACCCGCTGGACGTGGCGCTGCCGCCTGGCCACCCGCTGGCCGGCGTGCCGGGGCTGCGGCTGGCGGACCTCGCCGACGAGCCGTGGATCTACGGCGCCGCCGGGCCCTGGCGGGAGATCACGCTGGCGGCCTGCGCGGACGCCGGGTTCGTGCCGGAGCGGGCGCACACCGCGGCGGACTGGACGGCGATCCTGGCGATGGTCGCGGCGGGCCTCGGGGTGGCGCTGGTGCCCCGGCTGGCCTCGGCGGGCCGCGGTGGCGGCGCGGTGGTCCGGGCACTGCCGGCCGACCTGCCGACCCGCCGGGTGGTCGCGGCGGTGCGGGCCGGGACGGAGGGCACGCCGCCGCTGCGCCGGGTGCTGGCGGCGTTGGCCGAGGTGGCGGGGACCGTGCAGACCGTTCAGTCGGAGTGAACGGTTTGCTCAGTTCTTTGTGATGGACCTGATCAGTGCCCCGGGTTCATGGTGGACGCATGGCCACCGACAACGCTCCCAGGACCCTTCCCGACGCCGACGCCCTGCCCTACGGGGGCGGTAACCCGTACGCCGACTACCGCTCCGGCGACTTCGCCTTCACCGCGCTGACCGACCTGGCCGACCGCCGGCTCGGCGGCGCCGTGATCGCCGCCAACGACGAGCTGTTCGCCGAGCGGGAGAACCTGCTGCTGCCCGAGCCCGCCGAGTTCCGCCCGCACACCTTCGGCAACAAGGGCCAGATCATGGACGGTTGGGAGACCCGCCGCCGCCGCGGCGCCGGCACCGACCGCCCGCACCCGACCGCCGACGACCACGACTGGGCGCTGATCCGCCTGGGCGTGCCGGGAGTCGTCCGGGGCGTGATCGTGGACACCGCGCACTTCCGCGGCAACCACCCGCAGCAGATCGGCCTCGAAGGCACCGAACTCCCGGGCACCCCGGGCCCGGAGGAGCTGCTCGCCGACTCCGTCGTCTGGCACCCGCTGGTGCCCCGCTCGCCGGTGCGCGGCCACGCGGCCAACGGCTTCACCGTCGAGGACGGCCGCCGCTTCACGCACCTGCGGCTCAGTCAGTACCCCGACGGCGGCATCGCCCGGCTGCGGGTGCACGGCGAGGCCAGGCCGGACACCGCCTGGCTGGCCGCGCTCGGCACCTTCGACCTGGCCGCGATCGAGCACGGCGGCGCCGTCGAGGACGCCTCGGACCGCTTCTTCTCGCCCCCGTCCAACCTGGCTCTGCCCGGCAAGTCCCGCGCCATGGGCGATGGTTGGGAGAACCGCCGGCGCCGGGACGACGGCCACGACTGGGTCCGGCTCCGGCTGGCCGGGCGGGGTGCGATCCGCGCCGTGGAGATCGACACCGGCTACTACGTGGGCAACGCGGCCGGCTGGGCCGCGCTCCACGGACGGGACGAGCAGGCGGCGGACCCGCAGGAGTGGTTCGAGCTGGTTCCGCGCACCAGGCTCCAGCCCGACGCCGTCCACCGCCTGGTGCTGGACGCCCCGCGGCCGGCCACCCACGTCCGGCTCGACGTCTTCCCGGACGGCGGCATCGCCCGGCTGCGGCTGCACGGCAGCCTGGTCTGAGCCCGCCGCCGCCGTCCAGTCGCGGTCCTGGCGCCCTCCCCGGTTGCCGGTGCCGGACGGCCGCCGGACGATGGGGAGATGATGCACCAGATGCGCGCCGAGTACGGCGACGGCGGCCCGGCCGCCGGGGTGAGGCTCTGGCACATGGTCCGCGGCTCCGACGCCGTCGCCATGTGCGGCCGGGACCTCGATGAGGGTGCGCCGATGCGGGAGCCGGTGGACTGGGGCAAGACGCCCGAACTCTGCTGCCACACCTGCGGGGCGTACTACCTGCGCGAAACGCCCTACCTGGGGAGCGAGCACCAGGGGAACCCGTAGGCGTGCGACGGTCGGCGCCGGTACCCGCGGGCGGGTCTACTGTGGTCGGCATGGATGAATCCCTGGTCCGGCCACGGTCGTTGGTCCGCGAGGCGGCCGGTCTGCGGGCCGGCGATCCCGGGCTGGCCGTCCACGTCGACCGGCTCTGCACCCGGATCGAGCAGGTGGACCCGCTGCTCCACGCCTTCGTGCCCGAGCCCGGGCGGCCCGGGCGGCTGCACGCCGAGGCGCGCGCGCTGGCCGCGCGCCACCCCGACCCGGCCGCCGCGCCGCCGCTGTACGGGGTGGCGGTCGGGATCAAGGACATCGTGCACGTGGACGGCCTGCCGACGCACGCCGGCTCCGCCCTGCCGCCCGGTGTGCTGGCCGGGCCGCAGGGCGCCGTCGTGGACCGGCTGCGGGCGGCGGGCGCGCTGGTCGCGGGCAAGACGGTGACCGCCGAGTTCGCGGGCACCGCCCCCGGCCCGACCCGCAACCCGCACCACCCCGGACACACCCCGGGCGGTTCCAGCAGCGGGTCGGCGGCGGCGGTCGCGGCGGGGCTGGTGCCGCTGGCGATCGGGACCCAGACCGGCGGCTCGGTGATCCGGCCCGCCGCCTACTGCGGGGTGGTGGGCTTCCGTCCGACGCACGGGCGGATCCCGATGGACGGGGTGATCCCGCACTCGCCGACCTTCGACACCCCGGGCCTGTTCACCGCGGACCTCGCGGGCGCCGCGCTGGCGGCGCCGCTGCTCTGCGACGACTGGCGCGCCGAGGAGGCGCGGGCGGCCGGGGCCGCCGCGCCACCCGTCCTCGGCGTGCCGGCCGGGCCCTTTCTGGAGCAGGCCGGTCCGCAGGCGCGGAAGGCCTTCGAGGAGCAGCTGGAGCACCTGGCCGCAGCGGGGCTGACGGTCCGTCGGATCGAGCTGCCGGCCGACCTCGCGGAGCTGCTGGGCCTGCTGCGGACGATCAACCGCTTCGAGCTGGCCCGTACCCACGCCGACTGGTTCGTCCGCTTCGGCGGCCTCTACCGGGCGGAGACGGCGGCCGGGATCCGGCACGGCCAGGCCGTCCAGCCGGAGGACTACGAGGCGGCGCTGCACGCCCGTGAGCACCTGTGCGGCCTGCTCGCCGAGGACTGGGCGGCCTCGGGGGCGGACCTCGTCCTGACGCCCGCGGCGACCGGGCCGGCCCCGGCCGGGCTGGGGACCACCGGTGACGCGGCGATGTCGCTGCCGTGGAGCTTCGCCGGTCTGCCGGCGCTCACCCTGCCGGCCGGACCGGCGGCGGACGGCCTGCCGCTGGGCCTCCAGGTGGTCGCCCCGGCCGGCGCCGACGAGCGGCTGCTGGCGCAGTCGGCCGTGCTGGAAGCGGAGTTGGGGGCGCGCCGCCGGGGCGAGTAGGGGGTTAACCCCCGCCCGGATCCGCCGGACCGCCGCACTGCGTCCGCGCCCTGCCGCGCGGGAGGGTGGGGCCATGCCGAAGCCGCCCCGTCACCCCAGTCCGCAGTGCCGTTCCCGCCGGGCGGGCCGCGCCCCGATGCGCCCGGGGGTGCGGGCCTGATGCTGCTCTCCTACGCACTCCAGAGCCTGAACGCCCGCCGGTCGAGCTTCGTCGGCGCCTTCTGCGCGTTGTTCTTCGCGGCCCTGACCGTCACCGCCTGCGGCACCCTGCTGGAGACCGGCCTGCGCGGCGAGATCCGCACCGAGCGGTACGCGGGCGCCCCCCTCGTGGTGGCAGGCGACCAGCAGGTGCACCAGACCGTCGTCAAGGACAAGGGCAACGGGAAGACCAAGACCAAGGAGAAGGCCAAGCCGCTCGCCGAGCGGGCCTGGCTGCCCGCCGCGCTGGCCGACCGGATCGCCGCCGTGCCGGGCGTTCGCGCGGTCGTCCCCGAACTCACCTTCCCCGCCCAGCCGGTGGCCGCCGACCGGCTCCCCGCGTACGGGCACTCGTGGGCCTCCGCCGAGCTGACCCCGTTCACCCTCACCGAGGGCCGGGCGCCGGGCGCCGACGACGAGCTGGTGGTCGACGCGGGCCTCGCCGCACGGGCCGGACTGCACGTCGGCGACCGGCTGACCGTCCGCTCCACGCAGACTCCGGCCGCCTACCGGATCTCCGGCGTCGCCGCCGCCCGGGGCGTCGAACTGACCGCGCAGAGCGCGCTGTTCTTCAGTCCGGCCGAGGCCGGGAGGCTGGCCGACCGGCCCGGCCGGGTGGCCGCGATCGCCGTCCTGCCGACGCCCGGCACCGACCCGGCGAAGCTCGCCCGTGACCTCGCCCCGGCGCTGGCCGGCGGCAACGCCGTCGTCCACCGCGGCGCCGACCGCGGGCAGGCGGAGTTCCCGGACGCCGCCGGTGCCCGGGTGAAGCTGGTCAGCATGGGCGCCGCGATCGGCGGCACCGCGCTGCTGGTGGCCGTCCTCGTGGTCAGCGGGACCTTCGCCCTGATGATCCAGCAGCGGGGCCGGGAGATCGCCCTGCTCCGTGCGGTGGCGGCGACGCCCGGGCAGGTGCGGAAGATGATCGGCGGCGAGGCGCTGCTGCTGGGTCTGGCCGCCGGCCTGCTCGGCTCGCTGGCCGGGCTGCCGGCCGGCGGGTGGCTGTACGACGGCTTCGTCGGCCTCGGCGCGGTGCCGGAGACCCTGCACCACACGCTCAGCGTCTTCCCGTTGTTCGCCGCGGTGCCCGCGACCGTGCTGGCCGGCTGGGCCGCGGCCCGGATCTCGGCCCGCCGGACGTCCCGGATCCGCCCCGGCCAGGCGCTGTCCGAGGCCGCGGTCGAGGTGCCGGGCGCCGGGTGGGCGCGGGCGGTGGCGGGCGTGGTGGTGCTGGCCGGCGGCATCGTCCTGGTCGCCGTCCTCGCCGCGCTGGACACCGAGAAGGCGGCCACCCCGGTGACCTTCGCCGCCGTGGTGGTGCTGGCCGTCGCGGTCTCGCTGCTCGGCCCGGTGCTGGCCCGGGGCGCGTCCGCCGTCCTCGGCGGGGTGCTGCGGATCTTCCCGGTGAGCGGCCACCTGGCCGCCGCCAACCTGCGGGCCGAGTCCCGCCGGCTCGGCGCCGCCGCCGCGCCGCTGGCCCTGCTGACCGCGATGGTCTGCACGGTGCTGTTCACCGAGTCCACCCTCGGGGGCGCGGCCGCCCGGCAGGCCGAGGACGGCGTCCGGGCCCCGTGGACGCTGGCCGCGAGCGCGCCGGGGGTGCCCGGCCGGGCGGCGCAGGCCGTCCGGGAGCTGCCCGGCGTCACCGCGGCGACCGAGGTGCTCCGCAGCTCGGCCCGGATCGACCTGGAGAAGTACACCGTGCAGGGCGTGACCACCGGGGGACTGGCGGCGAGCTGGGACCCGGACGTCACGGCGGGCACGCTGGCGGGCTTCGGCGACGGCGACCTCGCGGTCAGCGCGACGGCGGCCGGCGTCCTCGGGGTCCGCCCCGGCTCCACCGTCCGGCTGGTCCTCGGCGACGGCACCCCCGCCACCCTGACCGTCCGGGCCGTCTACGCCCGCGGCCTCGGCTTCGGCGACCTCACGCTCTCGCACGCGCTGCTCGCCCGGCACGTCGACAACCCGCTCGCGTCGGCCGTCCTGGTGGCCGGTGACGGCCGGGTCACCCGGGAGCGGCTGACCGCTGCGGTGGCCGGCTTCCCCGGGGTGCGGGTGCTCGACCGGGCGCAGGCCGGGGAGATCGCGGCCGAGGCCCGGCAGAACGGCGCGGAGGCCAACTACCTCGGGATGGCCCTGGTGCTCGGCTTCACCGCGATCTCGGTCGTGAACACCCTGGCCATGGCCACCGCCGACCGCCGCCGGGAGTTCGCCCTGCTCCGGCTGACCGGCACCACCCGCCGCCAGGTCCTCGGAATGCTGCGGTTGGAGTCGGCCGCGGTGGTGGTCACCGGCGTCACCGTCGGCTCGGCGATCGCCTTCGCGGTGCTCACCGCCTTCAGCCTCGGCATGACGGGCGCGGCCGGGGTGGCCTGGGGCTGGACCGGGTACGCCGGGGTGCTCGCGCTGGCCGCGGTGCTGGCCCTGGCCGCCACCACCCTGCCGGCGAGGCAGGCCCTGCGGGCACCCGCCCTCGCCGTCCCGGCCGGGTGACGCCGGGCGGGTGCGAGCGGCGACCGCTATACCCTGGCTGGACGCAGGCGCACCGGGCGGCCCACGACTGTGGGCCGCCCGGCGGCGCTCCCGCCACGACGGACAGCTGAGGTGGACCGTGAGCGGTTCGGTCAAGGACGGACGCACCGAGGGACGCACGGCCGTCCGTGCCGACGGACGTGCCGACGGGCGGGTCGTGCGCGGCGAGGAGACCCGCCGGGCGGTGCTGTCGCGGGCCGTCGAGATCGCCTCCGTCGAAGGCCTGGACGCGCTGTCGATCGGCCGGCTGGCCACCGACCTCGGGCTGAGCAAGAGCGGGGTGTTCGCCGGCTTCGGCTCCAAGGAGGAGCTCCAGCTGGCGACCGTCCGGGCCGCCCGGCGGATCTTCTCGGACGCGGTGGTGACCCCCGTGCAGGGCGTGGCCCCGGGCCTCGGCCGGGTCCGGGCGCTCTGCGAGAGCTGGCTCGCGTACTCGCGGGTCCGGGTCTTCGAGGGCGGCTGCTTCTTCTTCGAGGTGACCGCCGAGTTCGACGCCCGCCCCGGCCCGCTGCGCGACGCGCTGGCCGGCTGTGCCCGGGAGTGGCACGGGCTGCTGCTCGACACGCTGGCGCAGGCCAGGGCGACGGGCGGGCTGCGGGCCGACGCCGACCTGGAGGACCTCGTCTTCGCGCTGGTCGCGGTGATGGAGACGGCCAACTCGCAGGCGCTGCTGTTCGACGAGGAGACCCCGTACGACCGGGCCGGGCGTGCGGTGCTGCGCCTGTTGCGGGCCGAGGCGACCGACCCGGGGGCCCCCGAGCTGGCCTGACGCCCGCTGCGCCGGGCGGAGGAGGCGCAGGTTCGCGTCCATAAAACTGCACGAACGGTCGTGCTAATATCTCCCCGAGTTCGGCCCCCCGCACCCAGGCAGACCCGTCAGCACCGACAGGGAGACCCGATGGACCCGGCCGTCACACTGATCCGCACCACCCTCAACGCCACCTCGCTGATCGCCCCCGGCCTGGCCGGCCGGGCCGCGTTCCGGCTGTTCCGCCACCCCGTCCGGCGCGGCCGGGTGCGCACCCACGAGCGCGAGGTCCACCGCAGCGCCGTCACCGAGGAGCTGTCCCACCACGGCGAGCGCGTGGTGGTCTATCGCTGGGGCGACGGCACCCGGCCCGTCCTGCTGATGCACGGGTGGCAGTCCCGCGCCTCGCGGTTCGCTGACTTCGTCCCCCGGCTCCGGGCGCTCGGACTGAGCCCGGTCGCCTACGACGCCCCCGGCCACGGGGACTCCGGCGGCCGCACCGCCACCGTGCTCGACCACCGTGACATCGCCGTCCGGCTCCAGGAGCGCCACGGCGACTTCGAGGCGCTGGTCGCGCACTCGCTCGGCGTCAACGCCGCCTTCCTCGCCCTGCGCGGCGGCCTGCGGGCCGGGCGGCTGGTCGCCGTCGCCGGGGTCGCCGAGGTCTCCTTCATGCCGGCCGCCTTCTGCGCGCGGGCCGGGCTGAACACCGTGGTCGAGCGGCGGCTGCGGTGGCTGATGAACCACGAGATGTTCCCCGGCGTCGCCGACGTCGGCGCGTACTTCGACGCCGCCCGCAGACCCGAGGAGCTCGGCCTGCCGATCCTCGTCGCGCACGACGAGGACGACGACGTGGTCCCCCTCGGCCACGCCCACCGGCTCAAGGACGCGTACGGGGACCGGCTCGACCTGATCGTCACCCGGGGCCTCGGCCACCGCCGGATCCTCACCGAGCCCACCGTCCTGGACAACGCCGTCGGCTTCCTGGCGGCCGGTTCCCCCGCCGGCGGGAAGACCGCGCAGGCGGCCGGACGGGAGGTCGGCGCGGCATGATCCTGCTCGAACTGCACACCAGGTCGCTGGAGTTGGCCGGAAAGGTGGTGGCCACCGTCCAGCCCGAGCAGCTGGTGCTGCCGACTCCCTGCGCCGGCTGGACGCTCCGCCGGCTGCTGGAACACGTGGTCGGCCAGCACCGGGGCTTCGCCGCGGCCGCCCGGGGCGCCGGGCCCGACCCGGCGCTCTGGCGGGACGTCCCGGTCGACGGCGATCCGGCGGGCGCGTTCCGCCTCTCGGCCGGGGAGCTGACGGCGGCCTTCGCCGAGGCGCACGCCGCGCCGCGGGCCGGGCGCGGACTCTGGCTGCCGGAGATCCGCGACGGCGCCGCCTTCCCGCTGCGCCAGGCCGTCGGCTTCCACCTGCTGGACACCCTGGTGCACGCCTGGGACGTCGCGGCCGCCCTGGGCACGCCGAAGGAGGTCGCCGAGGCGGTGGACGCCGACGAGTGGCTCGCGTCCGCCCTGCTCTCGGTGGCCGTGCTGGTGCCGGCCGCGCCCGAGGACCGGGCGCCGGGGGCCGCCTTCCGGGAGCCCCTTCAGCGGCCCCCCGGGGCGGGGCCGTTCGACCGCGTGCTGGCGCTCCTCGGCCGCGACCCCGGCTGGGCCCCGCCCGTCCGGTAGGGGAGTCGCCGGACCCCCGGGGGGCGGGAGTCCGGCGACGGGCCGGGGCCGGCCGGGGCCGGGCTCAGCGACCGTCGGGCTCCTCGTCGGGGAAGCGCGGTCCGCCGATCAGGTAGAGCAGTGCGGCGATCGGGAAGCCGATCGAGGCGGCCAGTAGGACGAAGAACTGCCAGACCATTTCTCGCTCCTCGACGGTCCGGGGCGGCCCGTCAGCCCCGGAGGGCCCGGCCCCTCGAAGGAGGTCCCAAACCCGGCAGGCCCTGATTGGCCGAATTGTCCACTCGGTATCCGACGGTATGGCCGAATTACCCCCACTGCCACCGGGACGGACCCGCGCGCCGCGTGCACGGGTCTGGGCCTGCGCCCCGCCCGGCCCCACACTGTCGGGATGCAGGTACAGCTCGCAGGGGAAGCACGGCGGCCGGACCGCGAGAGCGAGGACTTCGCGGCGGCCTCGCCGGAGGCGCTCGTACTGCTCGACGGTTCGAGCTCGCCGACCGGCCTGGAGTCCGGGTGCCGCCACGGCACCCCCTGGTACGTCCGGCGGTTGGGGGTGCACCTGCTGGCCAGACTCACCGACCGCGCGGACCGGTCGATCGGGGAGTGCCTGGCCGACGCCATCGCGGAGACGGCCGCGCTGCACGGCGGCCGCTGCGACCTGGGACACCCCAACACGCCGGCCGCCATGGTGGTGGCGGCCCGCCGGCACGGCGCCGCGCTGGAGTACCTGGTGCTCGGTGACTCACTGCTGGTCCTCCAGTTCAAGGACGGACCGCCGAAGGTCATCGGCGACAACCAGCGCTTCCCCGGCGGCGAGGAGCTGCGCCGGCAGGTCTGGTCGACGGTGCCCGGCTCGGCCGAGCGCGCCGCGCTGCACCTGGAGTACGCGCTGGCCGTCCGCGCCGCCCGGAACACCGGCAACGGCCCGTGGATCGCGGCGGCCAGCCCGAAGGCGGCCCGGTACGCCGAGACCGGCTTCGTCGACGCGGAGCGGCTGCACGCGGTGGCCGCGCTGACCGACGGCGCCTCGCGCTACACCGAGCGCTTCGGCCTGGGCAGCTGGGCCGACGCGCTGCGGCTGCTCGCCGAGTCGGGCCCGGGCGAGCTGATCGCCCAGGTGCGGGCGGTCGAGCGGACGGACACCGCCTGCGAGCGCTGGCCGCGCGGCAAGGCGCACGACGACGCCTCGGCCCTCTACGCGCTGCTGTGACGGGGTCCGTGGCCCTGGTCACGGCCGGGAGCCCCGGCCGTCGGTCCGGGCCGGCCGGCCGCGCGAGCCGGGCCGGTGCGGCGGCCCGGTCCGGGGCGGGCCGGGGGCCGGTGCGGCGGCCCCTGGCGGCGGACGGCGGTCCGCTCAGGCGGCCGACGCGGTGACGACGCCCGCCCGTTCGGCGAGGACGCCGGCCTGGAAGCGGCTGTCCGCGCCCAGGCTGTCCATGAGCTCGGCGATGTGCCGGCGGCAGGTGCGGACGGACATGCCCAGGCGCCGGGCGGCCTGTTCGTCGGTGCTGCCCTCGGCCAGCATCCGGGCGATGGAGCGCTTGATCGCCGCACCGGCCTCGCCGTAGCCCGCGACCACGCTGCGGGTCTCCTCCTGGTCGAACGGCATGGCCCGGCCCCAGCACTGTTCCAGCGAACGGTAGATGTAGTCGACGAGGGCGGGCTCGCGCACCATGACGGCGCCGGCGGGCGCGCCGATCCCCGTCCGGGGGATGAACGCCACCTCGCGGTCCACGATGACGACCCGGTCGACGATCTCGTTGTCGGTCCGCAACTCGCAGCCGGAGGCGGTGAGTTGACTGGCGTAGCTCTGCATGGCCGGGTTGACGCGGACGGTGTGCTGGTACAGCGCCCGCATCCGCACGCCGCGTTCGAGCAGTTCGAGGTTGCGGGCGAGCGCGTCCGTCATGCCCTCGGTGGAGCCGATGCCCGGGTGGGCGCTGAACACCTCGGTGCGGCAGTTCGCGGCCAGCTCCTGGAACATGGCGCGGACGTCGTCGGGGTTCTCCATCACGTCGATCGCCTCGGCGCTGCTGCGCTCGCGCCGCATCTCGTAATAGAAGGGCACCAGCCCGAGCAGTTCGGTCCGCACCTGGGCGGCCTGCTGCTGGCTTGCCTGCAGGGCGGCGTTGATGGGGCCGATCAGTTCCGCGGCGGCGAGCTCGGGGTTGGTGGCGATCAGCGCCGAGGAGCCGTCGGGGGCGGGTCGCAGCAGGTGGAGCGCGGAGAGGTCGTCGGTCGCCCGTTCCAGCTGGTCGGGGGTCAGGCCGAGCTCGCCGGCCGCCCGTTCGTCCAGCCGGCCGTGCCTGACGGCCCAGGTGAACACCCTCGCCGCGGTCTCGTCGAGACGGCCTGAAAGTGATGGAAGGATGTCCGGAAAGACCATGATTGCCCCCGTTTGATCATAGTGATTTCACTGCGCTGCAACTTTATGACAGGGGCGCCAGGTGGAGATCCCCCCGATCGGCGGGCCAATGTGGAGCTGCACCGGAAAGCAGGTGCGGCTCCCGGCCGGAAACGGCGGAGGGGCCCGAGGGAACGTACGACGCCGTGATCCGGCGATCGACACAACGGGGGAAAACACCATGGGCAAGCGCCTTGCTTCCTGCTTCGTTCTGACCGCTCTCGCCACCGCCGTCATGGCCGGCCCGGCGTCCGCCGCCACCACCACCGCCACGGCCACCGCCGCCGCTGCCGCCACCATCACCGTGCGGGCGGCCGGGGCGGACACCGACCCGCTGCACCTCGTCCCGAAGCCGGTCGCCCACAAGCCGGGCAAGGACGGCGGCAGCGGCGACCTCCGCTGGGAGTGACCGCGGAGCCCCGCCGGAGCCCGGCCCGGCCGCGCCCCACCCGACCTGACCCGACCTGAACCGGCCTGATCCGCCTGATCCGACCCGCGATCGAGGACCCATGTCTGCCGCACCTTCTCCGCTGCCGCTCCGCGGCGTGCGATCCCGCCCCGGCGTGCACTACGCACCGGTCAGCAAGGGCGTGTACGTCTCCGCCGCCAAGGGGGCGTTCCTGCTGGCCGGCCCGGCGAGCCTGTTCCAGCTGGTCGACCGGCTGACCCCGCTGCTGGACCGCGGGGCCACCGAGGACGAACTGGTCGCGGCGGCCGGCGCCGAGAAGACCCGCGGTGTCGTGCGCTGGGTGGCCGGCCAGCTCCTCCTGCGCGAGCTGCTGTTCGACCTCGACCGGCTGGACACCCCGGAGCCCGGGCCGGACGAGCGCGCCGCCTACGGCGACTCGCTCGCCTACCTGGAGACCCGCAGCGACGACCCGTACACCGCCTTCCGCCGGGTGCGCGAGGGCCGGGCGGTCGTCCTCGGCCGGGGACCCGCCGCCGAGTCGGCGGCCCGCGGCCTGTCCGCGGCCGGCTTCGGCAGCGTCGTCCTGGCCGGTACGGACGGGAGCGCCCCGGACCCGTCCGAGCTGCTGCTGCTCGACCCGGAGCTCGACCGCGTCGTGCTGCCCGCCTCCGCCGCCGAGGCCGCCGGACTGCTGTCCGGTGCCTGCGTGGCGGTGGTCGTGGACGCCGCGCCGTCGGCCGACGCGACCGCCGAGCTCGCGCCCGGTGCCGCGATCGTCCCGGTGACCACCGCGGACGCGTCGCGGGCCGGTGGTCCCCAGGTCGTCGGCCCGCTGCGGACGGCGGGCGAGGCGCCCGGTCTGCACGGCAGGCTGGTCGAGCGCGCGGTGATCCGGCAGGGCGACCAGGCGCGGACCGTACCGTCGCCCACCGGCGCCATCATGGCCGGTGCGCTCGCCGCCCACCGGGCCTTCCAGCACGTCGGCCTCGGCACGCCGGAGAGCTCCGTCTCGGTGGTGCACGGCCCCGCACTGGAGACCGACGAGGCCGTGCTGGCCGGGACGGGCCAGGCCGAGTGGAGCGGCATCCGCAGCCTCGGTGACGCCGACCCGTCGGGGCTCGCGCCGGTCGTGACCGAGGAGGTGCTCACCGACTCGCTGCCGCTGTTCGCACCCTGGACCGGCCCGTTCCGGTGGATCGCCCCCGACGACCTGCCGCAGCTGCCGTCCGCCCTGGCCGTCCTCGAAGGCCTCACCCCCGACTTCGGCGCGCCCCTCGTCCGCCGCGGCATCGACCACGGCTCCGCCGCGGTCCAGGCGATCCTCGCCGGGCTGCGCGTCCTGGCCGCCGTGCCGTACCCGCCCGGGATCCGTCTCCTGGAGCGCTCGGTGTCGGCCGCCGGGACCACCGAGGCGCGCTGGCTGCTGGACGGTGTCCTGCGGATCCTGGCCCGCTCGGCCGCGGCTCCGGCCACCGTCCTGGGCTGGGACGACATCACCGACCACGACACCCTGCGGTTCTGGCGCACCCTGGAGGAGTACGAGGACCAGCCGGTCGTGCTCACGCTCGGCCGCCCGGCCGGACTCGCCGGCCCCTGGTGCACCGTCACCGTGGCCGACGCCCGTACCGGCGCGGTGCTGGGCTCCGCCTGGGGCGACAGCACCGACCGGGCCGCCGGGCTGGCGCTGGCCGCGGCCCACGGCGCCCGCCGGGCCGGACAGGCCGGTCACCCCGGCACCGTCGACCCGGCGCCCGGAACCGAACTGATCGACCTGATCACCGAGCCGGCGCTGAACGCGCTGGCCGGGGACATCGAGGCCTACTGCCACGCGCACGGGGTGCGTCCGCTCGGGGTCCGTGTCGTCGCCGACCCGCTGGCCGGGGAGCAGAAGCTGTGCTGGGGGCCGGTATGGCTGTCCTGACGATCGCCGAACCGTCCGCTCCCTGGGCGGAGTTCGCCGAGCTGCACGGTGCCCGCCTCAGTCTGAACGAGGGCTGGGACACCGAGGCTGAGCGCGCCGCCTGGACGGCGGCCCGCGAGGCCGGGGTGCCGCTGCTCTCCGTCCGGGTCCTCCCGGACGAGGTGCAGATCGGCCCGCTGTGGGACCCGGCCGCGCCCGCGCCCTCCTGCGCGGGCTGCGCCGAGGCGCGGGAGCGGCTCGCCGCACCGATCGCCCACGGCCACCCGATCGTCCGCGAGTGGGGTGCCCGGCGCTCCGGCACCGGTGCGTCGCCGCTGCTCCCGCTGCTGGCCCGGGCCGCACTGGCCGCCGGAACGCCCCTGGCCCCGGGTGAGTTGCTGTCCGTCCGTCCGGGCGGACTGCGCCGGCACCCGATCGCCCGGTACCACGCCTGCCCGGTCTGCGGGGACGCGGGCATGCCGCACGACCGCACCGCCGCGCCGCCCGTCCGGACGCCGGAACCCCTGGTCCTCGCCGACCGCCCGTCGCCGCAGCAGCTGCCGCTGCGCGAGCGCCCCGGCCTGCCGATGCCCGCCGACGAGCTGCACCGGCGGACCGTCGACGCCCGCTTCGGCCCCTTCATCGGGGTGCAGCGGGAGACCCAGGCCCCGTTCGCGATGAGCAACGCCGTGATGCCGGGCGGACCGGTCGGCGCGGGCCACGGCCGCGGCGCCACCTACCGGGAGAGCGATCCCGTCGCCATCCTGGAGATGTACGAGCGGATCGGCGGCTTCCCGTACGGCACGGGACGGGTCGTCAGGGACCTGGCCTACCAGGGCATCGACCTGCCCGCGCTGGACCCGGCCACGCTGGGCGGGCACACCGCCCGACAGCTCGCCCACCCCTACTGCCGGGTGCTGCCGTACGCGCCGCAGAACCCGACCGACTGGGTCTGGGGCCACCGCATCCCCACCGGCGAGCCGGTGCTGGTCCCGGCCGAGGTCGGCTTCTACCAGTACAAGCTGCAGCGGGAGGGCGACCGGAAGATCCACTTCCTGGAGTCCTCCAGCGGCTGCGCGCTCGGCGCGAGCCTGGAGGAGGCGGCGCTGCACGCCCTCTTCGAGGTCACCGAGCGCGACGCGTTCCTGCTCGCCTGGCACCGGCGGCGCCCGCTGCCGGCCATCGACCCCGCGTCGGTGCGCCGGGAGCGCAGCCGGGAGCTGATCGGCCTGATCCGCTCACGCGGCTACGACGTGCACCTGCTGGCGGCGAGCCAGGACGTCCCGCTGCCCTCGGTGTGGGTGCTGGCCGTCCACCGGGACGGGCTGTTCCCCGCCAGCTACTCCGCGGCCGGCACCCACCCGGACCCGGAGGCCGCGGTCGAGGCCGGCCTGTGGGAACTGGCGCAACTGGTCCACGAGCGGGTGCCGTTCGACCCGGCGGCGGTGGAGCGGATGATCGCCGACCCGTTCGAGGTGCGCGTGCTCGACGACCACTACCAGCTCTACAAGCGGCCCGAGCTGCTGCCCCGCGTCACCGAGGTGCTGGGCGGGCCGGTCGTCCGGCTGGACGAGGCCTTCCCCGGCTGGCCCGACGCCCTGCGTCCGGCGGCCGGCGCGCGGCCCGACGTACGGGCCTCGCTGGAGACCGTGCTCGGCCTGTACGCCGATGCCGGAATGGACACCGCGATCGTCGTCGACCAGTCCACCCGGGACCACCGGGACCTGGGACTGGCCGCCGCCAAGGTGATCGTCCCCGGCACGCTGCCGATGACCTTCGGCCACGCCAACCAGCGGTTGCTCGGCCTCACCAGGCTGACCGACGGCCTCCTGGTCGACGGCCGCCCGGTCACCGACGACGACCTTCCGCTCGACCCCCACCCGTTCCCGTGAGAGGAGGACCGATGAGCCTGACACTCGAACGCGGCGCTCTGCCCGGCACCGCCGAAGCGCGCCGCACCACAGCCCCGCACGGCACCGAGGCCCCGCACGGCACCGCCGAGGCGCGGCGTCCCGAGGCCCCGCACGGCACCGCCGAGGCGCGGCGTACCGAGGCCCCGCACGGCACCGCCGACGAGCTGCGGGAACTGCGCCGCTTCGCCTTCGAACAGGGCGCCGGCAAGGCCTTCGTCGCCCCGGGCCCGCAGATCGACCCCTCGATCGGCACCACCAGCGGGCAGCTCCCCGCAGCGGTCCGCCCCGACGCCGGCCGCCCGCTCGCCCTCGGAACGTCCCGGCTGCTGCGCCGCACCCCCTTCCCCACCGGCCTCGGGCCGGCGGACGGGCCGGCAGCCGGTGCGCAGACCCTGGACCACCTGCTGGTCACCGCGTTCGGCCTGCAGCGCCGGGAGCCGTCGAACTCCTTCAACGACCACCGCGTCGTGCCGTCGGTCCGCAGCAAGTTCCCGGTCCGCCCCTACCTGCTGCAGGACGGCGCCACCCGCTACCTGGACGTCCAGCGCCACGCGCTCCTGGACGTCGAGGGCGCCCCCGCCGCCGACGGCGAGCAGGGCGCCACCGTGGTGCTGGCCGGGCGGCACACCGACCTGCCACCGCAGTACGCGCTGCTGCGCGGCCCGCTGGTGGACCTCGAAATCGGTCACAACCTGCGCAGCCTGTACCTCGCGGCCCAGCTGTTCGGGGTCCGGGCGGAGCTGGAACTGCCGACCCCCGAGCCCGAGGGCCTGGCCGAGCGGATCGGCATCCGGCCCGCCGAGGGCTGGGCCTACCCGGTCGCGGTCCGGCTGGACGGCGCGACCCCGCGCTGGCGCCCCGGCACCGACCGGCCGGCGCCCACCGGGGACCCGGCACTGGACCGGGTGCTGCGGATCGACCGGATGACCCGGCCGTCCGGAGCGCCCGCCCCGGCGGCCGAGGCCACCGGCACCGGTCCGTACCCGGTCGAGGGCAACGGCCTGAGCTGGGCCGAGGTGCTCTGGAACCGTACGGCCGGGCGCACCCCCGAGGGGATCGGAGGCTTCTCCGGCGTCCGGGCGCCCCAGCCGTACGCGGCCGTCGCCGACAGCCTGGCGCTGGCCTGCGCGCCGCCGCCGTCCCCGCTGCTCGCCGCCGTCGCCGGACACGTCCGGCTCACCCTCTGCGCCCAGGACGTCGAGGGGCTGCCGGACGGCATCCACCGCGTCGAGGACAACCGGCTCACCGGGCACCTCGCCCGGCCCGGCGTGCACGCCGCGCTGGACTCCCAGTTCGGGTACCCGCTGAGCGGCGGCAACGACTGCTCGGTGCGGCACGCCACCTTCGTCTGGACCTTCACCGCCGACCTGCGCGCGCTGTTCGCCGAGTTCGGGCCCAGCGCGTGGAAGCTGCTGCAGTACGTGTGCGGCTGGTCGGCACAGGGCCTGGTGCTCGGAGCAGCGGCGTACGGCATGTACGCCCGGCCGGCCCGCGCCTTCGACGAGGTGCGGATCGCCCGCACGCTGGAGCTGGACCGCGACCAGACCGCCGTCTTCCAGGTGGTCTGCGGCACCGGCCGGTTCCGCGAGCCGATGCTGGACCTGCGGTCATGACCGCCACCCCGGGCGGCAGCCCCCGCTGGAGCTGCTGGCACCTCCACCTCGACTCCGCCGTACCGGCGCTGGTGGACACCGTCCTGCTGGACGTGGTCGAGCCGGTGGTGCGCGAGCTGCGGGCCGACGGTGCGATCACCGGCTGGTTCTTCATCCGGTACTGGCAGCACGGGCCGCACCTGCGGCTGCGGCTCGCCGGTCTGGACGAGTCGGCCGAGCCCGGCGTCACGGCGGCGCTCGCCGAACGGCTGGCCCCGGTCAACGCCGGCATCCCGGACGGCGAGCGGATGAGCACCGAGCAGTACCACCGGAGCACCGGCCCGATCGCCAAGGCCGGCGAGGGCGGCGCGGACGGCTTCGAGGCGTTGCCGCTGGCCGAGCTGCGGCCGGGCGGGGTGCACCGCGAGCCGTACACCCCGGAGACCGACCGCTACGGCGGACCGGCCCTGCTGGGGCTCAGCGAGTCGCTGTTCGGCGACAGCAGCGAACTGGTGACGGCCGTTCTGCGGACCCGTCCGAGCTGGAACGGCCGGGTCTCCTTCGCCCTGCTCGCGATCGCGGCGGCGGTCCGCGCGGCCGACCCGGACCAGGTCTCCCAGGAGCGGTTCCTGCGCGGACTGCGCACCTCCTGGCTGACCTGGGCCGGGCGGGCCGAGCACCCGGGCATGAACCCGCTCGCCGCCCGCGAGGCGTCGCTGCGCTCCGCGGGACTGCTCGCCGAACGCTTCCCGGGCGGGCCGGGCGCCCTGCCCGGTGCCGGCCGGGCCGCCGACCGGTGGGCGGAGCGGCTGGGCACCGCCATGGACGTCTGGCGGGACGCCGCCCGGGCCGGGACGCTGAGCTCCAGCCCGCCGGAGATCCTCGCCTCGCACCTGCACATGACGCTCAACCGGCTGGGCTTCGGCCCCGAGCAGGAGGTCTTCCTGCTCAGCGTGCTGATCGAGCTCTGGGCGGGCCACCGTACGGCGGCCGCGGCGTGACCGTCACCGCGACGGCGGCCGGGACGACGGCCGTCCCGCCGGGCGGGTACGAGCGCGCCTGCGCCACGCTGCTGCCGGAGCTCGCCGAGCGGGTCGGGCCGTCGCTGGCGGAGGGCCGCTGGTTCGCACTGGAGCGGACGGCGGGCCGCTACGGCCGGGTCCTCCTCCCGCTCGGTGGCCGGGCGTACCACGGTCACGCCTTCGCCGAGGCCTTCGAGGCCGCCCTCGGCACGCCGGCCGCAGGGCCGGACGGATCCTTCTGGTGCGCGCTCGCCGGTGAGCCGCGGACCGACCCGGCGGTGCTGGACGGGCTGCGCTGCGGTCTGGCGCACGCCGCGGCCGCCCACGGCTTCGCGGTGCGCTGGCCGCGGGTGCAGGATCAGGAACTGCTCGACATGGCCGCGCAGTTGGACGGCCTGGACACCGGCGTCCTGCTGGTCGCCGAACTGTCCGACCAGGCGCCCGCGTAGCCGGTTCAGGCGCCCGCCCGGCCCGACCGGGCGCCCCGCCGCGGGCCGGCCGAACGGCCGGCCGCCCGTGCGGCCCATTCCCCGGGATCGGTTGATCCCCCCACAGACCTCCCCCGTCAGGGGTGAGCGCCGGCCCTTTCCGGGCCGGCCCAGCTCCGCCGGCGTCCGCCGCGCGGAGTCCGGAACGCGGCCCGAACGGGCCCGCTCCCGGAACGAACCGATGACATCCCAGGAGATCCACAGATGAGCGAGTCCGTGAACACCCCGCAGGTCGAGTCGGCCGAGGTTCCGGCGGTTGACGTCGAGGAGCTGTCGGTGCTGGAGGTCGGCGACGCCGCCGCCCTTCCGGAGATGGGTGCCTCCAGCGGCGGCACCATGTGCTGCTCGTCCTCCTCGTCCACCTGCTGCTGCTGATTCAGCTTCAACAAGCGCACTGAGAAACGGAGTTCCAATCATGAGCGAGTCCATCAACACCCCGCAGGTCGAGTCGGCCGAGGTTCCGGCGGTTGACGTCGAGGAGCTGTCGGTGCTGGAGGTCGGCGACGCCGCCGCCCTTCCGGAGATGGGTGCCTCCAGCGGCGGCACCATGTGCTGCTCGTCCTCCTCGTCCACCTGCTGCTGCTGATTCAGCTTCAACAAGCGCACTGAGAAACGGAGTTCCAATCATGAGCGAGTCCATCAACACCCCGCAGGTCGAGTCGGCCGAGGTTCCGGCGGTTGACGTCGAGGAGCTGTCGGTGCTGGAGGTCGGCGACGCCGCCGCCCTGCCGGAGATGGGTGCCTCCAGCGGCGGCACCATGTGCTGCTCGTCCTCCTCCTCCACCTGCTGCTGCTGATCGAGCGGTACGCACACCGGCGCGCGGCCGCGACCGCGGAGCGGCGCGCCAGGCATCGTCCCGCGGGTGTTCCGGACCACCGGGCACCCGCGGGGCCCCGCACCACCCCGCACCACCCGCACCATCCCGGGCAGCCCCGAGCCGCCCCGGACCCCACCCCACCCCAGTCGCCGAACCATCGCGAGGAGCCATGACCGAGCACCACCGGGCCGGACGTACCGAATCGCCGGCCGATCCCACCGAGCTGGAGATCGAGGAGCTGTCCGTACTGGAACTGGGCGACGCGATCGCCCTGCCCGAGATGGGCGCCTCCAACTGGGGCGGCTGGTTCTGCTGCTCCTCGTCCTCCTCCGCCACCTGCTGCTGCTGACCCCGGACCGTCCGCCGTGCCGAACCCGACGCCCGCCAAGGAGATCCGCATGACCACCGCCACCGACCCGCTGGTGATCCGGATCCACGGCCGCCCCGAGCAGCCCCGCGCCTACGTCGCCGACGTCCTGGGCCCGCTCGCCACCGGACTGCGCCGCGAGCACCGGCTGCGCGCCGTCCACCTGCGCCGCGGCTGGCGCGGCGGGCCCCACTACGAGGTCGTCGTGCGGCCCGAGAACGGCCGCCCGCTGGACGTCTCCGGCTGGTCCGCCCTGGCCGAGTCCGCCCTGGCCGGCACCGCGCTCGACGGCCCCACCGAGGCGGACTACCTCGGCCAGGCCCGCCGGATGGAGCAGTGGGAGCAGACCGGCCGCTCCGCGCCGCCGCTGCGTTCCCCCGGCACCGTGCTGATCGCCTCCGACGAGGCCGGCGCCGACTGGCTGCCCGACCTGCGCGAGGCCCGCACCGCCGTCCAGGCCGCCCTGCTCGACCCGCTGCTCGCCACCCTGCGCGAGCACCGCGACGAGGACGCGCTGCTCGCCCACCTCGCCGAGGTGATGGCCACCCTGGCCGGCACCCACCCCGGCCGGCTGCCCTTCGGCACCATGTCCTTCCGCTCGCACGCCGAGGCCTTCCTCGCCTCGCCGCTCGCCGGGCAGGACCACCGCCCCGACTTCCGGCGCCGCTTCGAGCGGGACGCCGACCGCCTCACCGCCCTGGTGCGCCGCCACCTCGCCGACGGGCCGGGGCCGGAGACCGCCGGCTGGCACGCCGGCTTCCGCTACGGCTGGGGCTACCTGGACGCGCTGGTCCGCTCGGGACGGCTCGCAAACGCCTACCTGGACGGCTTCGCGCCCGCCGCCCCCAACGGCAGCACCCGGCCGCCGACCCGTTTCCACGCACTGACCGAGCAGTACGGGATCACCACCAACCCCGACGACTCCTTCGCCTCCTACCGCAGCCTCCTCAACTTCTTCTACGAGCTGCTGCCGCTGCTGGACGTCACCCCGCTGCACCGCTACTACCTCTGCTTCGCCCTCGCCGAGGCCACCGACCTGGCCCTGGGCGAGACCTGGGAGGAGCGCATCCGCCGCGCCGCACCCGCCCCGACCACCGCCACCACGACCACGGAGTGAAAACCATGGACTTCGGAATCTCGCTGCTCCCCGACGCCGGGCCGGACACCAAGTCGCCGACCGCCTACTTCGACGACGTCCTCGCGCTGGCCCGGATCGCCGACGAGGCCGGGATGAGCCACGTCAAGATGACGGAGCACTACCTGCACCCGTACGGCGGTTACTGTCCCAGCCCGCTCGGCTTCCTGGCCGCCGTCGCCGCGCAGACCACCAACATCCGGCTGATGACCGGCTGCGTCCTGCCGGCCTTCCACCACCCGGTGAAGCTGGCCTCGTACGCCGCGATGGTGGACGCGATCAGCCACGGCCGGGTCGACATCGGCTTCGCCCGCGCCTACCTGCCGTACGAGTTCGAGACCTTCGGCGTCGACATGGACACCAGCCGGGAGCGCTTCGAGACGACCATCAAGGCCGTGCTCCGCCTGTGGACCGAGGAGAACGTCACCGAGGACACCCCGTTCTTCTCCTACCGGGACGCCACCATCCTGCCCCGGCCCACCCAGACCCCGCACCCGCCCGTCTGGGCCGCCGCGGTGCGTTCGGCGGAGAGCTTCACCCGGATCGGCGAGCTCGGCCTCGGGCTGCTGATCACCCCGTCGCTGACCCCGCTGGAGGCCGTCCGCGAGCAGGTCGCGCTCTACCGCGACGCGTTCGAGCGCACCCACGGCGACAGCGGGCAGCAGCCCCGGGTGGCCGCCAGCCTGCCGGTGTTCACCGCCGAGACCGACGCGGAGGCGCAGCGCCTCGGCGACCCGCTGCTCGCCGAGTACCTGCGGGTCTGGGGCGGGGCCACCTCGTCCTGGAACAGCGCCACCTCCAAGGCGTACCCCGGCTACGACCAGGTCGGGAAGTACGTCGGGATGATCACGCCGGAGCGGCTGCGCACCGAGGGCGGCGCGGTCGTCGGCTCCGCGGCGACCGTCGCCGAGAAGCTCGCCGCGTTCCAGGACGTCGTGCAGGCCGACCACATCCTGCTCCAGGCCGACTTCGGTGCGATGCCCGGCGACGTCGCGGAGCGCAGCCTGCAGCTGTTCCTGGAGGACGTCCGCCCCAAGTTCCTGGCGGCCTGACCGGCCGCCACCCCGGCGGCGGCCCGAGCGGCCGCCACCCCCCCCGGCCTCACCGGCCGCCCACCGGCGGACAGCACCGCCGCACCACACCGCCCGGCCACCCGGAGCGGGAGAACGAGGAGATGAGATGAGTCACGACGCACCCGCGATCGTGCTGAGGGGCCTCCAGGTCAGCTACGGCTCCCACCGGGCCGTCGACGGTGTCGACCTGGAGATCCCGCGCGGCGAGGTGTTCGCCCTGCTCGGCCCGAACGGCGCCGGAAAGACCACCACCGTCGAGGTCATGGAGGGCCTGCGCCCCCGCTCCGGCGGCGAGGTCCTGGTGCTGGGGCAGGACCCGGCCCGCGCCGACCGCCGCTGGCGGTCCCGGATCGGCGTGGTCCTGCAGACCGCGCAGGACCAGCCGGACGCCCGGGTGCGGGAGATGCTCGCCCAGTTCGCGTCGTACTACCCGGACCCCCGCGACGTCGACGAGGTGCTGGAGGTCGTCGGCCTCACCGAGAAGAAGGACGCGGCCCTGCGCGACCTCTCCGGCGGCCAGCGCCGCCGGATGGACGTCGCCCTGGGCATCGTCGGCCGCCCCGAGCTGCTCTTCCTGGACGAGCCGACCACCGGCTTCGACCCGGAGGCACGCCGCCAGTTCTGGCAGCTGATCCGCGACCTCGCCGCCGACGGCACCACGATCCTGCTGACCACCCACTACCTGGACGAGGCCGAGCAGCTCGCCGACCGCATCGGCGTGCTGGCCAACGGCCGGCTGGTGGAGGTCGACACCCCGGAACGCTTCGGCGGCCGCGCCGAGGCCGGCACCGTCGTCACCTGGCAGGGCCCGAACGGCCGCGAGCGCCGCGAGACCACCAACCCCGCGCAGCTGATCGAGGAGCTGTCGCGGGAGTTCGCCGGCGCCGTACCCGACCTGCAGGTGCACCGCCCGAGCCTCGAGGAGACCTACCTCGCCATGATCGGAGAAGCCCGATGACCATCGCCGCCCCCGCCCCCGCCGCCCCCCGCGCCCCCGCCACGCCGCGCGCGGCCGCGGCCGCCGGGTCCGCGCCGCTCCCGTCCCCGATCCGCCTGGGCCTGGCCCGCGGCCTGTTCGAGGTGCGGCTGCTGATCCGCAACCGCGAGGCCATGGTCTTCAGCATCCTGATGCCGATCATGCTGCTGGTCATCTTCGGCAGCCTCTTCGACCAGGTCGTGCCCGGGACCGGCATCAAGATGCGCGAGGTCACCGTGGCGGGCATGATCGGCTCGACCATCATGTCCTCCGCCCTCGGCACCATGGGCATCGGCATCGCGGTGGACCGCCACGAGGGCACCCTGCGCCGGCTCGCCGGTACGCCCTTCCCGCTGGTGTCGTACTTCATCGGCAAGGTCGTGCTGATCCTGACCCAGGCCCTCGTCCAGGTCGGCGTGATCCTGGCCCTGGGCGTCGCGATGTTCGGCTTCCAGCTGCCGAAGGACGCCGCGCACTGGTTCACCTTCCTGTGGGTCTTCCTGCTCGGCACCGTCTCCACCGCGCTGATCGGCATCACCATCGGCTCCCTGGCCCGGTCCGCCCGCAACGCCCCCGCGCTGGTCAACTTCCCCTACATCGGCCTGCAGTTCATCTCCGGAGTGTTCTGGGTGATCACCGCACTGCCCAAGCCGGTCCAGATCGTCGCCTCGCTCTTCCCGCTCAAGTGGATGACCCAGGGAATCCGCTCCGCCTTCCTGCCCGAGTCCTTCGCCGCCGCCGAACCGGCCGGGGCCTGGGAGCACGGACGGATCGCGCTGGTCCTCACCGCCTGGCTGATCGGCGGCCTGGCCCTGTGCTGGGTCACCTTCCGCCGCAACGCCCGCCGCTTCTGAGCGGCTGCGGCCTCCGGGCCGCGCCGGGCGTACGGCCCCACCACTGGTCCCCAGAGAGGATGGCCATGAACCACCCCGACCACCCCGCCGATCCGCCCCGCGCGGACGGCGGCATCGCCGACACCGTCCAGCTCCGCGTCAACCCGCTGCCCGCCCACCGCCTCTCCACCGAGGACCTGCGCAGGTCGCTCGCCCACCTCGCGCTGATCAAGCAGCAGCGGGACTCCTGGCAGCCGCTGGCCTGCGACGAGCTCTACTCGCTCGCCGGCACCGTCGAGGACCCGGAGCGCCGGCGAGGGGTGGTCGCGCTGCGCCGGGCGATCTTCAACGGCCGCGACCCGGGCGCGGCGGCGGACGGACTCCCGGAGGCGACCAGCGCCTGGCTCGCACTCCACCGGGAGTACACCGCCGTCGCCGACCGGATACGCGAACGCTACGGCGAGGCCATCGAGCTGGAACGGCGCAACCTGGCCGGCCTGCTCGACAACCCCACCTTCGGCAAGGCCGTGTCGCTGCTCGCCCCGACCGTGCACGACACGGCCGTCCGGTACGGCGCCGCCGGCGGCGCCGCCGACCGCAGGCTGCGCAAGTCCGAGCGCGGACTGATCCAGTACGTCACCCGGGCGCTGCTGCGGACCAGCCCGCTCTCCCAGTTCACCGCCGTCGGCCTGGCGCACTGGGACGAGGACGGCCCGCAGCTCGACGAGGTCGAGTTCGACGGCGACGCGGCGCGGGCCTTCGCCGAGATCGACCGCTCCGTGCTCAACCACGTGCTCGGCGGCCTGCCGGTCACCGGCGGCCCCACCGGCTGGGTCACCGTCTCACCGACCCTCCGGGCCGAGGCCGACCGGGTCTACTTCCCCCGCGTGGACGGCGACCAGGTGCGGATGCTCTCCGCCCCGCTCACCCGTCACCTGCGGCTGCTGCTCGCGATGGCCGGGATGGGCCCGTACCACGTCGACCACCTGGCGGAGGACCTCGCCGCCAGGACCGGCGGCAGCCGGGAGGCCGGCGCCGACTACGTCGCCAAGGTCGTCGCCGCCGGCATGCTCACCGCCGCTCCCGGCCCGGACGAGCAGGACCGCACCGGCCTGCGCGCACTCGGCCGCCGCCTGTCGGGCGACCACCCGGCGGCGGGCCAGCTGCTCGACGAACTCGCCGACGTCGTCGAGGGCATCGAGACCGCGCCCGCCGGCCAGCGCCCCGCGCTGGTCGGCCGGCTGCCGCACCTGGAGGAGCGGCTCCTGGAGGTCAGCGGGCGCCCGGCCCGGCTGCACGTCAACGAGGACCTCGTCTTCCCGCCCACCGCCCCGAGCACCGCCGGCTACACCGGCGCCCTCGGCGACCTCGCGCACGTCCTGGAGTTCCAGTCCGCCTACGACCGCTTCCACGAGGTCCGGGCCCTGCTCACCGCCGCCTTCGTCGAGCGCTTCGGCGCCGGCGCCTCGGTGGGGCTGATCGAGCACGCCGAGGAGCTGGTGAACGAGGTCTACCGGCGCGAGGACCTGCTGCGCACCGCCGGCCCCGACGGCCTCGGGCCCGACGACGGCAGCCTCGGGCAGCTCCACGCCCTGCGCCGCCGCGCCGTCGGGGCCCTGGTCCGCGAGGTGCACGCCGGCCGGCACCGCGACGAGGTGATCTGGGACGCCGGCTACCTCGCCGAGCTCACCGCCGGGCTGCCCGACCGCTTCCGGGCCGTTCCGCTCTCGTACGGGGTGCTCATCCAGCCCGCCGACGACCTGCTCGTCGTCAACGACGCCTACGCGGGCCACGCCTCGCTGAACTCCCGCTTCCTGCACGCCGCGAGCAGCACCGGCGGCCCCGCCGTCGACCGGCTCGCCGAGCGCCTGCTCGGCCTGTACGGCGCCGACGGCGCCCGGGTGCTGGAGGACCGCGGCCTGTACCGCACCAACATCAACCTGCACCCCCAGGTGCTCCCCGAGACCGTCACCCCGCGCGAGTGGGCCACCCTGACGCTGCGCCACGACCCGTCGGCGGACCGCCTGGAACTGCTCGACCGCGACGGCCGGCCGGTCCGGGTGCTCCCGCTGGGCTCGCAGTACAGCGAGATGTACCCCTTCCCGCTGCGGCTCGCCTACTGGCTGGTCGGCTCCGGCCGTCTGGTGCTCGACCTGCAGGAGAAGGCGCGCCAACGGCTCGCCGAGCGCGACCGCGGCGGCGTCCTCGGCCTGCCCCGGCTGCGGGCCGGCCGGGTCCTGCTCCACCGCCGCCGCTGGTTCCTGGGCGAGGGGGAGCTCCCGCAGCCCGGACCGGCCGAGGAGGAGGTCTCCTACCTGCTCCGCCTCACCGACTGGCGGGCCGGGCACCGGGTGCCCGACGAGGTCTTCGTCAAGACCTCGCTCTTCCAGCAGGACCCGTCCGACTACGTCGGCAGCGCCTCCGAGTGGCGGTCCTTCATCGACCAGCGCCGGCGCGGCAAGCCGCAGTACGTCGACTTCTCCAGCGCCCTGATGGCCCGGGTCCTGCCCAAGCTCCTGGAACGGCGCGGCGGCGGGTACCTGGAGGAGGCCCTGCCGAGGCTCGGGGAGCGGCCCAACACCTTCGAGTGGATCGTGGAGTTCGACCGCGCTTCCGGCGGCCGCTTCAGCGCCCTCCGCAGGGACGTGATCCGCGCGGGCCTGGTCGGCGTCTGACCGGTCCGCCGCCCGGGCCGGTGCGTCCGGCGACGGCGGCCGACGAGGGACGGGCGAGAGACCGACGACCGACGGGTGCGAGCGACGACCCGACGGGCGGGAGCGACGACCGACGACACACGGGCGGCCGGCCTGGTAGTCCTCCATCGCCTGCTGGAGCTCGCGGTGGCTGTTCATCACGAACGGGCCGTAGTGGGCGACGGGCTCCCGGATCGGCTGCCCGCCGAGGAGGACGACCTCGAAGTTGGCGCTGCGGGTGTCCTGGGCCTCGTCCGCCCGGATGGTGAGCGAGTCGCCCTCGCCGAAGACGACCGCCTGCCCCATGTGGAACGGGCGCCGCTCCTCACCCGCGGAGCCGCTGCCGGCGAGGCCGTACGCCAGGCCGTTGAAGTCGGCCCGCCAGGGCAGGGTGACCTGGGCGCCGGGGTTCACGGACACGTGGATCATCGTGATGGGCGTGTGCGTGGCGCCGGGGCCCTGGTGGCCCGCGATGTCACCGGCGATGAGCCGGACGAGCGCGCCGCCGTCCTGCGAGGCGAGCAGCTTCACGCTGCCGCCCCGGATGTCCTGGTACTTCGGCGCGATCATCTTGTCCGCGGCGGGCAGGTTCACCCACAGCTGCAGCCCGTGGAACAGGCCGCCGGACATGACCAGCGACTCCGGCGGGGTCTCGATGTGCAGCAGGCCGGAGCCGGCCGTCATCCACTGGGTGTCGCCGTCGGTGATGACGCCGCCGCCACCGTGCGAGTCCTGGTGCACGAAGGTGCCGTCGATGATGTAGGTGACGGTCTCGAAGCCCCGGTGCGGGTGCCACGGGGTCCCCTTCGGCTCCCCGGCCGCGTAGTCCACTTCGCCCATCTGGTCCATCATGATGAACGGGTCCAGGTACTTCTGGTTGATCTTGGCGAAGGCGCGGCGGACCGGGAAGCCCTCGCCCTCGAAGCCTTCCGGGGCGGTGGAGACGGCCAGCACCGGGCGCGGTCGGGCGCCTTCGGCGGCGGCCGCGACGCGCGGCAGAACGAGCGGGTTTTCGACGGTCACGGCGGGCATGTCGGCCTCCTTCGGGGGGTTCCTCTGGCCTACGTCCACGAGATTAGTTCAATCCTCAACAAGAAGCAAGTTGAACTTTGAACTATGTGGTGACGACTCGGCCTCGCGCCCCCCTCCAGGATGGATCGGGTCCGAAGCGACCGCCAGTCGCCGGCCGTGCGGCGGGCGGTCGCCCAGGGCTGCCGACCGTCAGCCGTACATCCGGCGCATGGTGAAGTCGACCATCTGCTCGACCGCCTTGGCGTCGAACACCATCCGGTGCTCGCCCTCCATGTCCAGCGCGAAGCCGTACCCGGTCGGCAGCAGGTCCAGGACCTCGGCGCCGGTGACGGTGAAGTGCTTGGAGTCCTTGCCGGCGTACCGGCGCAGCTCCTTCAGCGAGCTGAACATCGGGATCACCGGGGTCGGCGTGTTGTGCAGCGCCAGGAACCCGGGCCGGTCGCCGCGCGGGCAGTGCACCTTGGAGGTGATGAAGATGGCCTGGAAGTCCTCCACCGCCATCGACCCGGTGGTGAAGGCCCGGACGGCGTCCGCCAGCGAGGGCGGCGACGGTTCGGGGTAGAGGGACTGCTGCGACGCCTGCGGCTGCTCGCCGTACGGGCCGGGGCCGGGCATGCCGTTCATGCCCGGCTGCGGTCCCGCCTGCTGCTGGTAGGGGTCACCCGGGTATGCGTTCTGGTCATAGCCGTACACACGGACAGGCTATCGGGAGCGCAGCCGCTCGTGCGGGCGCCGATCCTGACAAGGAGTGGGCGTCCCGGCTTGTGGGACGTGACCACGTTCATAGCGGATTCACCGCCAGGGGCTTGAAACAAGTTACCGCTGGGTAGCATCATGATGCTTACTGGTGGGTACGGGACGCCCGAACGCGGCGGTCTCCCGGAAGCGACGAACCGGAGAAAACGGCCATGGGTCACTACAAGTCCAACCTGCGGGACGTGGAGTTCAACCTCTTCGAGGTGTTCGGCCGCGAGCAGGTCTACGGCACCGGACCGTTCGCGGACATGGACGTCGAGACCGCGAAGAGCATCCTGAGCGAGATCGCGCGCCTGGCCGAGAACGACCTCGCCGAGTCCTTCGCCGACGCCGACCGCAACCCGCCGGTGTTCGACCCGGAGACCAACACCGCCCCCGTCCCGGCCTCCTTCAGGAAGAGCTACCAGGCCTTCATGGACGCCGAGTGGTGGCGCCTGGGCATCCCGGAGTCGATCGGCGGCCAGGTCACCCCGTCCTCGCTGATCTGGGCGTTCGCCGAGCAGATCCTCGGCTCGAACCCCGCCGTCTGGATGTACTCCTCCGGCCCGGCCTTCGCCGGCGTCATCGCCGAGGAGGGCACCCCGGAGCAGCTGGAGGTCGCCAAGCGGATGACCGACCGCCTCTGGGGCTCCACCATGGTGCTGACCGAGCCCGACGCCGGCTCGGACGTCGGCGCCGGCCGCACCAAGGCGATCAAGCAGGAGGACGGCTCCTGGCACATCGAGGGTGTGAAGCGCTTCATCACCTCGGGCGAGCACGACATGTCCGAGAACATCATCCACATGGTGCTGGCCCGCCCCGAGGGCGGTAAGCCTGGCACCAAGGGCCTCGGCCTCTACATCGTGCCGAAGTTCGACTTCGACTGGGAGACCGGCGAGCTCGGCGAGCGCAACGGCGTCTACGCCACCAACGTCGAGCACAAGATGGGCCTCAAGGCCTCGAACACCTGCGAGATGACCTTCGGCGCCAAGCACCCGGCCAAGGGCTGGCTGCTGGGCGAGAAGGTCGACGGCATCCGCCAGATGTTCAAGATCATCGAGTTCGCCCGGATGATGGTCGGCACGAAGGCCATCGCCACCCTCTCCACCGGCTACCTCAACGCCCTGGAGTACGCCAAGGAGCGCGTGCAGGGTGCGGACATCTCGCAGTTCCTGGACAAGACCGCCCCGCGCGTCACCATCACGCACCACCCCGACGTGCGCCGCTCGCTGCTGACCCAGAAGGCGTACGCCGAGGGCATGCGCGCCCTGGTCCTGCTCACCGCCTCCACCCAGGACGACGTGCTGGCCGCCCGCCTGCGCGGCGAGACCGACGAGGCCGCCGAGCGCCTGAACGACCTGCTGCTGCCGATCGTCAAGGGCTACGGCTCCGAGAAGTCCTACGAGCAGCTCGCCCAGTCCCTGCAGACCTTCGGTGGCTCCGGCTACCTGCAGGAGTACCCGATCGAGCAGTACATCCGGGACGCCAAGATCGACACCCTCTACGAGGGCACCACCGCGATCCAGGGCCAGGACTTCTTCTTCCGCAAGATCGTCAAGGACGGCGGCCAGGCGCTCACCGCGCTGTCCGAGCAGATCCAGAAGTTCCTCGGCTCGGCCGCGGGCGGCGACGCCCTGGCCGCCGAGCGCGAGCTGCTCGCCAAGGCCGCCGGCGACCTGGAGGCCATCGTCGGCAAGCTGCTGGCCGACCTCTCCTCGGTCGAGCAGGACGTCAAGAACATGTACAAGGTGGGCCTCAACACCACCCGCCTGCTGATGGTCTCCGGCGACGTCGTGGTCGGCTGGCTGCTGCTGCGCCAGGCCGCGGTGGCCCTGGCCAAGCTGGAGGCCGGCGCCTCGGAGAAGGACGTCCCCTTCTACCAGGGCAAGGTCGCGGCGGCCCGCTTCTTCGCCAGGAACATCCTGCCGACCGTCACCCCGCAGCGCCTGATCGCCGAGGGCATCGACAACGAGATCATGGAGCTGGCGGAGGAGGCGTTCTAGCCTCCGCCCACCCGGCGCCCGCCATTCACCCTCCCCGGGACGCTCCCCGGACTCCGTCCGGGGGCCCCGTCGCGTGACGCCTCTTTGACCGCCTGACCCAACCCTCACGCCGAAGGGCCCGGTTCCGACCGGGCCCTTCGGTGTGCCCGGAGCCGTCGGCGGTCCTGCCATGACCGTCCGCGACCGGGCGCAACCGTTGGGTGCGTGACACCCTTCACGGCGTCAGTTCACGGTTCTGTCTGCGTTCTGCATCCGTTGGGAGGTTCCGAGTGTCATGTCCGTGTACGGGCATATGCTCAAGGTGCGAAGCCGACCCCCCATCCGGCCTCAGCCCTCCCTCGACTCAGGAGCAGCATGTCGACCGCCGCCCGTCAGGCCTTCTTCGACCGGACGCACACCGATGATCTGATCGCGTTTCTCGGTACCTCACCGTCGCCGTACCACGCGGTCGCCAGCGCCGCGGAGCGGCTGGAGAAGGCGGGCTTCCGGCAGGTCTCCGAGACGGACGCCTGGGACGCGGCGGCCGGCGGGCGGTACCTGATCCGCGGCGGCGCGCTGATCGCCTGGTTCGTGCCGGAGGGCGCCGGCCCGCAGACGCCGTTCCGGGTGGTCGGCACCCACACCGACTCGCCGAACCTGCGGGTCAAGCCGGTGCCGGACACCGGCACGGCGGGCTGGCGGCAGGTCGCGGTGGAGATCTACGGCGGCGTGCCGCTGAACACCTGGCTCGACCGGGACCTCGGCCTCTCCGGCCGGCTCGCCCTGCGCGACGGCAGCGCGCGGCTGGTGCAGCTGGACGAGCCGCTGCTGCGCGTGCCGCAGCTGGCGATCCACCTGGACCGCCAGGTCAACGAGGGCATGAAGCTCGACAAGCAGCGCCACCTGACGCCGATCTGGGGCCTCGGCCCGGTGGACGAGGGCTCGCTGATCGCGTACGTCGCGCAGCGCGCCGGCGTCGAGGCCGCCGACGTGGCCGGCTGGGACCTCATGACGCACGACGTCCAGCCCGCCTCCTACCTGGGCCGGGACCGCGAGCTGCTGGCCGGTCCGCGGCTGGACAACCTGCTCTCGGTGCACGCCGCCGCCGCCGCCCTGGCCGCCGTGGCCGCCGCGGCCGGGACGGACGGCGCCGAGCTGCCGTACATCCCGGTGCTGGCCGCCTTCGACCACGAGGAGACCGGCAGCGAGTCGGACACCGGCGCGCAGAGCCCGCTGCTCGGCAACGTCCTGGAGCGCTCGGTCTACGCGCGCGGCGGCAGCCCCGAGGACCGCGCCCGGGCGCTGGCCGGCACCGTCTGCCTCTCCTCCGACATGGGCCACGCCGTCCACCCGAACTACAGCGAGCGGCACGAGCCGGGGCACCACCCGATGCCCAACGGCGGGCCGATCCTGAAGGTCAACGTCAACAACCGGTACGCCACCGACGGCGTCGGCCGGGCGGTGTTCGCGGCGGCCTGCGAGAAGGCCGGCGTGCCGTGGCAGACCTTCGTCTCCAACAACGCGATGCCCTGCGGCACGACGATCGGCCCGATCACCGCGGCCCGCCTCGGCATCCAGACGGTGGACTGCGGCATCGCGGCGCTCTCCATGCACTCGGCGCGCGAGCTGTGCGGGGCGGACGACCCGTACCTGCTGGCGAGCGCGATCAAGGCCTTCCTGGAGGGCTGAGCAGCGGTACGACGAAGGGCCCGGCGCGGTCGCCGGGCCCTTCGTCGTGCGGTGCGGCGGCTACTCCATCCCGGCCAGCACCAGCGGCAGCCGGCGCGCGCCGTCGGCGACCAGCTTCACCGGCACGCCCCAGTCCTGCTGGTGCACGTGGCAGGCCGGGAACTCGATCTCCGGGTCGTCGTCGCAGGACGCGGCCATCGCCGAGACGTGCAGCACGCCCTCGGTCACGTCGTCGGAGAGCACCAGCTCGCGGGAGAGCGCGGAGTCCGCGCCCGCTCCGGAGACGAGCAGCTCCGGCGGGGTGGAGCTGACCAGCAGCCGGGTGGACGGGCCGTAGCGCTCGTCCAGCTTCTGGCCGGCCGGCGCCGAGAAGACCACGTCGAGCCGGAACGCGCCCGGCGCGACCTCGGTGGCGGCCCGCTGGGTGCGGTGCGCGACCGACTCGACCCGGACGGCCTCCTCGGGCAGCCGCAGCCTGGTCAGCCGGTGCCGGGCCGACTCGACCACCACGATGTCGCCGTCGACCAGCACCGCACCCGAGGGCTCGCGCAGGTCGGTGGCCAGCGTGGTGACCTCGCCGCTCGCCGGGTCGAAGCGCCGCAGCGCGTGGTTGTAGGTGTCGCTGACGGCCACCGAGCCGTCGGGCAGCACGGTGACGCCCAGCGGGTGCTGGAGCAGAGCCTGCTCCGCGGCGCCGTCGCGGTGCCCGAAGTCGAACAGGCCGGTGCCGACGGCGGTGTGGACGGCGTTCGTTCCACGTGAAACCCACCGGAGGGCGGAGGTCTCCGAATCGGCGACCCAGAGCCTCTCGCCGTCCGCCGAGACGGCCAGGCCGGACGGCTGGGCGAACCAGGCCTCGGCGGCCGGTCCGTCGACCAGGCCCTCGTTGGTGGTGCCGGCCGCCACGCCGACGGTGCCGGCCGCCGGGTCGTAGGCCCAGAGCTGGTGGACGCCGGCCATGGCGATCCACACCCTGCCGTCGAACCAGGCCACGTCCCACGGCGAGGAGAGGTCCACCTCGAGGGCCGGCCCCTCGGTGGCGGAGCCCTGCCACCACTGCCGGCCGGTGCCGGCCAGGGTGGTCACCTCGCCGTCCGACAGCCGGACGCCGCGCAGCGCGTGGTTGACGGTGTCGGCCACCACGACGTCGTACGGGGACCCCTCAGGCAGCAGCGCCAGGCCCTGCGGTTCGCTGAACCGGGGGGCGGTGCCGTCCACCAGGCCGCGCACCCCGTCGCCGATCCGGCGGACCACCGTCTCGCCGTCCTCGGCCAGCTCGACCAGCGAGTGGTGCCCGGAGTCCGCGACCAGGAAGTGCCCGTCGGGCAGCCGGACCGCCTTGCCGGGGAACTTCAGGTCGCCCGCGGTGGGCTCCGGCGCCACGTACGGGCCGTCGCCGCGGCGCAGCGTCCCCTTGGCGGCGTGCTCCGCCTCCAGCTCCTCCACCAGCCGGGCGATGGCGTGCGCGTGCCCCTCGCCGGCGTGCTGGGCGACCACGTACCCCTCGGGGTCGATCACCACCAGCGTCGGCCACGCCCGCACCGCGTACTGCTTCCACGTCGCCAGCGCCGGGTCGTCCAGCACCGGGTGGTGCACCTCGTACCGCGCCACGGCGTCCACCACGGCCTGGTGGTCGGCCTCGTGCACGAACTTCGGCGAGTGCACGCCCACGATCACCACGGTGTCGCGGTGCTTCTCCTCCAGCTCACGCAGCTCGTCCAGGACGTGCAGGCAGTTGATGCAGCAGAAGGTCCAGAAATCCAGGATGGTGATCTTGCCGCGGAAGTCGGCGAGCGCCAGTTCCTTGCCACCGGTGTTCAGCCAACCGCCTGCCCCGACCAGCTCGGGGGCGCGTACACGTGCACGAGATGCCATGAGGCAATCAAACCCCACCCGGCGGGCGGGTATTCCGGCCGCCGGCGGAGTCGGCCGTTCGCGGTGCCCGTGTGGCGGTGCTTCACGGCGGGCGGACGATCGGGTCGAATGGCGGGCGGGGGGCACACCCACGGGGCGCAGCCGCGGCTCGCAACCGGGGGGGCACACCCACGGCGCACGCCCACGAACTGGAGGCGGTATGCGGTACCTGGTCAGGGAGAAGCTGTTCGCGATCGGTGACGACTACTGGATCGAGGACGACCACGGGAACAAGGCGTTCCTGGTGGACGGCAAGGTGCTGCGGCTCCGGCACACCTTCGAGCTGAAGGACGCCGGTGGCCGGGTGGTCGCGGTGGTGAAGGAGAAGGCGTTCACCGTCCGGGACGCGATGCGGATCGAGAACACCGACGGGGACACGGTCGCGACCGTCCGGGAGAAGCTGTTCACGCCGTTCCGCGACAAGTACCACGTGCAGCTGGCCGACGGCGGCGAGCTGAAGATCCACGGCGACCTGATCGACAAGGACTACCGGATCGAGAACGGCCACGGCGACGAGCTCGCCCGGATCTCGCGCAAGTGGTTCCGGGTCCGTGACACCTACGGCGTGGAGATCGCCGACGGGGCCGACACAGGCCTGCTGCTCGCGGTCGCGGCCTGCGTCGACCACCTGACGGAGGAGGACTGACCCGCGGCTACACGATGACGTGGGGCAGGAAGCGGGCGCCCTGGTGGGTGATCGGGCTGTCGTCCGTCTCGCGGATGCCGAGGCCCGCCGCCTCGCCGTCGACCACCCAGGCGCCGAGCACCGGGCGGTTGCCGTCGAAGTCGGGCAGCGGGTGGTACTGCTGGTAGCAGTGGCCCTCGGGGCCGTAGCGGTCCGGGTCGCCGGCCCAGTCGGCGAGCCGGGTCTCCCGGCCGTCCGGGCCGACGATCCGGATGCCGGCCCCCTCGCGGCCGAGCAGCGGCTTGGCCGCGTAGCCCGGGCCGTCCGGGCCGGCGAGCTCGCGCGGGCCGTCGAGGTAGGCGGGGAGCAGGTTGGGGTGGCCGGGGTTGAGCTCCCAGAGCACCGCCAGCAGAGCCTTGTTGGAGAGCAGCATCTTCCAGGCCGGCTCGATCCAGAGCGTGGAGCCGGTGCCGCCGCCGTGGTCGATGACGTCGAGCAGCTGCTCACCGAACTCGTCCTCGGCCAGCCACTCCCACGGGTAGAGCTTGAACGCGGCCCGGATGAAGCGGTGTTCGAGGTCGACGAAGCGGCCGGAGAGGCCGTCCCAGCCGATGTCCTCCACGGCGATGCCGACCGTCTCGATCCCGGCCTGCTCGGCGCACTCCTGGAGGTAGAGGGTGGTCATCCAGTCCTCGCCCTCGGTGTCGCCGCGCGAGTGCGCGAAGTGCACCGGGCCGGGCGGCAGCAGGTGCTTCTGCCGCGCCCACGAGGCGACCAGCCGCTCGTGCAGCGAGTTCCACTGGTCGGCCTGCGGGAACCGCTCCTCCATCCAGAACCACTGCGGGCCGGCCGCCTCGATCAGCGAGGTCGGGGTGTCCGCGTTGTACTCGAACAGCTTGGCCGGGCCGGTGCCGTCGTACGCGAGGTCGAACCGCCCGTAGACGGCCGGCTGCTCGTCGCGCCGCCGCCAGGACTCGGCGACGGCGGCCGCCAGCCGCGGGTCGGTGATGCCGTAGTCGGCGAACCGGCCGGTGCGCACCACGTGGTCGGCGGCGGTCAGGCACATCTCGTGCAGCTCCTCGACCACCTCCTCCAGGGCCTCCACCTCGGGCAGCGAGAACTCGTAGTACGCGCTCTCGTCCCAGTAGGCGTGCGGGCCGCCCTGGTTGCACGGGTCGGAGCACATGGCGTAGATCAGGCCCTGGGCCTCGACGGTGGCCAGCCAGTCGGGGCGCGGGGCGATGGTGCGCCGGCGCATCGCGGTCAGCCCCCGCCCGAGCCGCTGGAGCCGGACGGGCAGCCGAAGCCGCCGCGCTTGGTGGCGGCCTTGTCGAAGGTGCCGCCGGCCGCGGTGGTGCTGCCGGACCCGCAGTAGTACCAGCGGCCGGCCGTGGTGCCGCCGCTCTTGCAGGAGTGGCTGTCCAGCACCTTCAGCGTGGCGGGGTCGACGCAGCGGCTCGGCGGGCTGCTGCTGGAGGAGGAGCAGCCGGACAGGGCCAGAGCCAGGGTGCCGACCATGCCGAGGGCGACGAAGCCCGAGCGGCGTCGGGCGTCCGGCACCGGGGTACCGGATCCGGTGGCTGTGGCGGAGGGCGGTGGCGACGTCATGGCGCCCGATGGTACGCGTGGGACCGGAGGATACGGGAGGGGGCCCGCTTCCCCGGCCGTGCCGCGGCCCGATGGGATATGTTTTGCCGATCCTTGACCGTTGGACCCAGCCGGACCGGGCTGGAATCAGTGAGTGGACGCGGGGGACTGACCTGTGAACGACATCCTGCACGGCCTCGGTGCGGCTGCCGCCTTCGGCGGCGTCGGCGTGGTGCTGCTGCTCCTCGGCGTCGGCCTGGTGGACGTGCTGACGCCCGGGAAGCTGGGCCACCAGATCTGGGTCGAGCGCAACCGCAACGCCGCCGTGCTGCTCAGCTCGGCGCTGCTCGGCATCGGCGGCATCGTCTTCACCGCGATCCTCTACACGTACGAGGACTTCGGGAAGGGCCTGGTCTCCACCGCCTGCTTCGGTGTGCTCGGGCTGGTGCTGATGGCCGTCGCGTTCTGGGTGGTGGACCTGCTCACGCCGGGCAAGCTCGGCGCGATCCTGGTCGACCCCGAGCCGCACCCGGCGGTCTGGGTCTCGGCCAGCTGCAACCTCGCGGTCGCGGCGATCGTGGCCGCGTCCATCGCCTGACGGTACTGGTCGCCGGCGGTACGGGGCGTCCCGCGGTACTGGTCGCCCGGCGGTACGGGTGGCCCGGCGGCACGGGCCGCCCGACGGTGACTCACACCGGGTGCGGCTGCCCGCCGAGGACGTGCTCGCGCCCCCAGGCGCCCAGCGGCGCCAGCGCGTCGTTGAGCCGGACCCCGGCCGCCGTCAGCGAGTACTCGACCCGCGGCGGCACCTCGTCGTACGACTCGCGGTGCACGATGCCGTCCGCCTCCAGCTCGCGGAGGTGGGCGGCGAGCACCTTCTCGGTGATGCCCGGCACCTGGCGGCGCAGTTCGCCGAACCGCCGGTTCGGGAACTCCGCCAGTGCCCAGAGGATCAGCACCTTCCACTTGCCGCCGATCACGTCCATCGCGGCGTCGATCCCGCAGACGTACGCACCGGGCCTCGGAACCGTCGCCATGCCCCCACCTCTCCGGCCTGCTCGCTCACCTCAGGGTAACCACCCACTTCGAAGTGCGTACTTGATCGGTCCCCGGGCCGGCGACGAGCCTGATCGGCATGGCACACAACACCGTTGACCCCGCTGCGAAGACCCCCCTCACCCTGCTCGGCCTCGGCGCGATGGGCACCGCGCTCGCCCGGACCTGGCTCGCCGCCGGGCACCCGCTGACCGTCTGGAACCGGACCCCTGCCCGGGCCGAACCGCTCGCCGCCGAGGGCGCCGCCGTGGCCGCCACCGCCGCCGGGGCGGTCGCGGCCAACCGGCTGCTGGTCGTCTGCCTGCTGGACGACGCCTCCGTCGGGGCGGCGCTGGACGGCGTCGACCTGACCGGCAAGGACGTGGTCAACCTGGTCACCGGCACCCCCGGCCAGGCCCGGGCCCGTGCCGAGTGGGCCCGCGCGCGCGGTGCCCGCTACCTGGACGGCGGGATCATGGCCGTCCCGCCGATGATCGGCGTCCCGGCGGCCGGCCCGTACGTCTTCTACAGCGGCTCGGCCGCACTCTTCGAGGAGCACCGGGCCACCCTCGCCGTCCCGGCCGGCACCACCTGGGTCGGCGAGGACGACGGCTTCGCGGCCCTGCACGACGTGGCGCTGCTGAGCGCGATGTACGGCATGTTCGCCGGCGTCGCGCACGCCTTCGCGCTGTTCCGCGAGGAGGCCGTGGCCCCGGCCGACCTCGCCCCGCTGCTGACCTCCTGGATCACCGCGATGTCCGGCTCGGTGGCGAGGACCGCCGAGCAGCTGGAGAGCGGCGACTACACCCGGGACGTCGTCTCCAACCTCGCCATGCAGGTCGCGGGCACGCCGACGTTCCTGCGCACCGCCGAGGAGCAGGGGGTCAGCCCCGAACTGATCGACCCCTACTTCCGGCTGATGCGGCGCCGGCTCGCCGAGGGCGGCGGTGACGAGGACCTCACCGGCGTGATCGACCTGCTGCGCGGGGCGGCCCGAGCCTAGCCCGCCGCGCGGTCGGTGAGGGGGCGGCGGCGGAGGGCGGCGTCGGTGAGGGCGGGGGGCTGCCAGACGCCGTCGGGGTGGTAGAGGTTGGTGCCGGGCGCGACGATCGCGTCGATGCGGTCGAGGGCGTCGTCGTCCAGGACGAGGTCGGCACCCTTGAGGGCCGCCGCCAGCTGCTCCGCGGTGCGCGGGCCGATGATCACCGAGGTGACGGCCGGGTGCGCCAGCGGGAAGGCGAGGGCGAGTTCGGGCAGGGTGCGGCCGAGGTCGTCGGCGAGCGCGGTGAACTCCTCGACGGCGTCGAGCTTGGCCGCGGTGACCGGCAGTGCCGGGTCGAAGCGGGCCGGGGTCAGGGCGGCCCGGCCGGTGGTGAGGTCGATCGGGCGGTTCCTGCGGTGGCGGCCGGTGAGGAACCCGGAGGCGAGCGGGCTCCAGGTCAGCGCGCCCATGCCGAGCCGCTGCACGGTGGGCAGCACGTCCCGCTCGATGCCGCGGGCGAGCAGCGAGTACGGCGGCTGCTCGGTGCGCAAGCGCGGCAGGTTGCGGCGTTCGGCGACGTGGTGGGCCTCGACGAGCAGCTCGGCGGGGAAGGTCGAGCAGCCGAAGGCGCGGATCTTGCCGGCCCGCACGAGGTCGCCGAGCGTGGAGAGGGTCTCCTCGATGTCGGTGGTGTGGTCGGGCCGGTGCACCTGGTAGAGGTCGATCCAGTCGGTCCGCAGCCGCCGCAGGCTCTCCTCGACCTCGCGGACGATCCAGCGCCGCGAGTTGCCGCGCCGGTTGCGGCCCTCGCCCATCGGGAAGTGCACCTTGGTGGCGAGGACGACGTCGTCGCGGCTGCCGTGGCTCTGCAGCGCCTTGCCGACGATCTCCTCGGACTCGCCGGCCGAGTACATGTCGGCCGTGTCGATGAAGTTGACGCCCTGGTCGAGCGCGGTGTGGATGATGCGGGCGCAGTCGTCGTGGTCGGGGTTGCCGACCGCCCCGAACATCATGGTGCCGAGGCAGTACGCGCTCACCTCGATGCCGGTGCCGCCGAGGACGCGGTAGCGCAAGGTTCTGTCCCCCTGGTGGTGGATGGGTGGTCGGGGCCCGGGCGGGGCCGCGGCCGCTGGGCCCCGAGGGTAGGGCTTGGAGTGCACTCAAGGGCAAGGGGTGGGCCGTCGGGGCGGGACAAGGGGTGGTCCGTCAGGACGCTGGAAGTGGTGGTCCGTCGGGGCGGGACAAGGGGTGGGCGGTCGGGGCGAGGGGCGGGTCGTCCCTCTGCCGGGGGAGCGGGTTCCCCCGGGAAGGGGAGGCCTGGGCGGTGCGGCCGGTGCGAGCTTGGGGGCATGACGGCAACGAGCGGTTGGGCGACGGCGAGGGTGGCGGCGCGGGCGGCGGACGGCCGGGCGGTGATGGCCTGGGGCGTCGCGTACGCGGCCTTCGGGGCCGGCTGCGCGGTGAGCGGGACGGCGCTGTTCGGCGCGACCTGGCTGGGATGGGCGGTCGCCACGGTGGGCGCCGCCGCCTTCCTGGCAGCGGCGGCGTTGGCGCGGGGCGGACCGGCCCCCCGGTTGCGGTCGGTGCTCTGGACGCTCTGCGTCCTGGCCGGCGCGGCGGCGTTCGGCCTGCTGATGGACGTCATCACGCTGGTCTTCAGCCAGGACGTGGACAGTTGGGCGTCCACGGCCCACCGGGTGCTGTCCGCGCTCGGCGCCGTCCTGCTGGCGGCTGCCGCCCGAGCCGGTCGTCCGCCTGCTCGGACGGCGGGCACGGGTACGGCGCCGGCGCCTTCGGCGGCTCCAGGGGGCGTCCAACTGGCCGCCCTGGCAGGGACGGTTGCGTTCGCGCCGTACGTCGTGATGAAGACGACCTGGGCGGTTGGCGGGACCTTCGCGGGCCTGAGCGGTGACGCGATGCTGGCCGACGCCGAGCGCAACGGCGCCTCCGGGGTCTGGCTCACCCTCGCCTCCTGGGGCGTCGACGCGACGGCGCTCCTGGCGGCGCTCGGCGTGTTCCTGCTCTGGGGCCTGGTCCGCCCGTGGGGCCAGGTCTTCCCGCGCTGGACCCTGCTGCTGCACGGCCGCCGCGTCCCCCGCTGGCTTCCGCTCACCCCCGCGCTGCTCGGCGCCGCCACCCTCGCGCCGTACGGGATCATCGGCATCGGCTACGCGGCGCTCGGCACGACCGGCGTGGTGACCGTGCCGCGCGGGGACTTCCCCACCGAGGCGGACGTGCTGCTGGTCTGCTGGATCGGCCTCGGCGCCTTCGCCGTCTACGGTGTGGCCCTCGCCGTCGCCGCCCGCTCGTACTGGCGCCGCACCGGGTGACCGGCGGGGCGGCGCCGCCGTTTGCGGAACCGGCAACAAATCTTGCCGGTGCCGTGGGGGTCGTCGCAGCCTGGCGGTGGAGGTGATCGCCGTGAGCGACCGACGGGACAGTGCCGACAGGAACAGCAGGGCCGGCAGGAGCAGCGCGACCAGCACCACCAGCAGGGCCGGTGGGCATGGCAGGACCGGCGGGGCCCCGGACGGTCGCCGTGCGGACGGCCACGACGCGGACGGCTACGACACGGACGGCTACGACGTGGTGGTGGTGGGCGGCGGGGCCGCCGGGCTGAACGCGGCACTGGTGCTGGCCCGGGCCCGCCGCCGGGTGGCCGTGCTGGACGCCGGACAGCCGCGCAACGCGCCGGCCGCACACCTGCACGGCTTCCTCTCCAGGGACGGCATGTCCCCGGCCGCGCTGCTGGCGGTCGGCCGGGACGAGCTGGCCGGGTACGGCGTCGACCTGCTCGACGCCCGGGCCGACCACCTCGCACCCGTCGATGCCTCCGGCGTCACGGACGCCACCGGCGCCCCCGCGCCGCAGGGCCTCGGCTTCCTCGTCCACCTCGCCGGCGGTCCGGTGCTCCGCGCCCGCCGCGTGATCGTCGCCACCGGCCTGCGCGACGGCCTGCCGGAGCTCCCGGGCCTCGCCGAGCGGTGGGGTCGCGACGTGCTGCACTGCCCGTACTGCCACGGCTACGAGGTGGCCGACCGGCCGCTCGGCGTGCTCGGCACCCATCCGGGCTCCGTCCAGCAGGCGTTGCTGGTGAAGCAGTGGTCGGACGACGTGGTCTTCTTCCCGCACGCCCGGCCGCTGGACGACGGCGATCGTGACCGGCTGGCCGCGCGCGGCGTGCGCGTCGCCGAGGGGACGGTCCGGCGGCTGGTGGCCGACGGCGACCGGTTGCGCGGCGTCGAACTGGCCGGGGGTGAAGTGGTGCCCCGCGAGGCCGTGTTCGTCTTCCCGCAGCCGGTGCCCCGGGACGCCCTGCTCTCCGGCCTGGGCTGCGCCCGGGACGAGCAGGGCTGGGTCGTCACCGACCGCACGGGGCGCACCGGCGTGCCCGGGGTCTGGGCGGTGGGCAACGTCGCCGACCCGCGGGCCCTGGTCGTCACCGCGGCCGGCCAGGGTGCGGCGGCGGGGTTCGCCGTCAACCATCACCTCGTGGACGAGGAGGTCGAACAGGCGCTCGCCGCCGCCCCCCTCTGAAGTGCCGCCCCGAAGCCGCCCCGAAGTCACCGATCCGAACGGAGTCAGCCATGCACCGACCGCGCCACCACGACGCCCCCGAGCCCGCCCTCGCCCCCGCCGCCGCCACGCACGACCACAGTCACGGCCACAGTCACGATCAGGGGCACGGCCATGGCCACGGCCACCATGCGACCGACACGGACTGGTCGGCGCTCGCCGACCTCCTGGAGCGCGAGGGCGAGCTGCACACCCCCGCATTCGCCCAGGCCGCCCAGTGGCTGGGCGAGTTGACGGCCGGTGTCCCCGTCGGCCGGGTGCTCGACGTCGGCAGCGGCCCGGGCGTCGTGGCGGGCCTGCTCGCCGACGTGTTCCCGGCCGCCGAGGTGGTCGCCGTCGACCGGTCGGATGCTCTGCTGGCCCGGGCCGAGGCCCGCTCGTCCGGCCGCGTCACCACCCGACAGGCCGATCTGCCCGATGAGTTCGGCCTGCTCGGTGCGGCCGACCTGATCTGGTCGTCCCAGGCGATCCACCATCTCGGCGACCAGCAGGCGGCGTTGGCATCCCTGGCCGGGTCGCTGCGCCCGGGAGGGCTGCTCGCGGTCGCCGAACGCGGGCTGCCGCTGCGGTTCCTGCCGCGCGACCTCGGCCTCGGCCGTCCCGGCCTCCAGGCCCGGCTGGACGCCGCGTACGAGGATGCCTTCGCCGCGATGCGTGCCCAACTCCCCGGTGTCGTCGACGAGGTGGAGGACTGGCCCGGCATGCTCTCCCGGGCCGGCCTCACCCCCACCGGCTCGCGCACCTTCCTCGTCGAGTGGCCGGCCCCGCTCGCCGCGCCGGCCCGTGAGCACCTGCACGCCCAACTCGAACGCCGTCGTGAGCAGTTGGACGGGATCCTGGCCGCTGACGACCTCGCCGCCCTGGATGTCCTGCTCGATCGCGACTCCCAGGCCGGCATCCTCGCCCGTCCCGACGCGTTCTACCTCGTCGCCGTCACCGTCCACACCGCCCGGGCGGCCGCCGCGGAGTAGGGGGCCGTCGGGGCAGGTGCGTGG
>NZ_JBHJUK010000043.1:0-14854 GCF_042266225.1 Kitasatospora sp. NPDC056181 | reverse complement strand
GAGCAGGACGAGTTCGGCGTCCGCTCGCAGAACCTCGCCGAGGCGGCCATCAAGGCCGGCTTCTGGGAGCGCGAGAGCACCTGCCCCGACGGTCAGAGGCCGGACGCCAGCTTGAGGGTGACGGCCCCGGCGATGATCGAGGCGAAGGAGAGCAGCTTGGGGACGGTGATCCGCTCCTTGTAGATCAGGGCGCCGAAGACGACGGTGCCGATCGAGCCGAGGCCGGTCCAGATGGTGTAGCCGACGCCGACGTCCAGCGTCCTGAGCGCGAGGCTGAGCGTGAAGATGCCGCCCGAGGCCGCGACCAGGGTGAGGACGGACGGCCAGAGCCGGGTGAAGCCGTTGGTGGCGTTGGTGCCGAGGGCGAAGGCGATCTCGAAGACGACGGCGATCGCGAGGTAGACCCAGGCCATGACGGTGTGCTCCTTGAGTGGTTGGGGTCGGTCGGTCGGTCGGTCGGGGCGAGGGGCGAGGGACGAGAGGCGAGGTGGGCGTGCGGGGTCAGGCGGTGACGGGCTGCTCGGAGCCGCCGGGCTTGTCGGCGGGCTGGTGGGCGACCTTGTCGGCGAGCTTGAGGCCGAGCACGCCGCCGATGATCAGGACGAAGGCCACGGCCTTCCCGGGGTTCATCGACTCGTGGAAGAGCACCGAGCCGAGGACGACGGTGCCGACCGAGCCGATCCCGGTCCACACCGTGTAGCCGACGCCGACGTCGAGGGTCTTCAGGGCGAGGCTGAGGAAGAAGATCCCGCCTGCGGCGGCCGCGGCCGTCAGAAGGGACGGGCCGAGCACGGTGAAGCCGTGGGTGGCGTTGGTCGCGAGGGCGAAGACGACCTCGAAGACCGAGGCGATGAGCAGGTAGATCCAGGCCATGGGAACCCCCCGGGTGCATGGTGCGGCAGTGGTTGCATGTATGTGCAAATTGATTTCGGCTGGGCAAGAGCATGCATGTACAAGTAACCTGTGTCAACCCGCCCCGCCTGCGCCAGGAGCAGCCCATGGCCTCGGAACACCGCCCCACCAGCGGCGGCGCACGCCCCCGCACTCCGGACGCTCTGGACGCCGGCCCGTCGGACTCCCGGATGTGGAGCCGGCTCACCGCCCTGCACGCCCACGTCGAGAGCCGCCTCACCACCGTCCTCCAGCGCCGGCACGGTCTTGGCCTCTCCGAGTACCGTGCCCTCGGCCTCCTCGCCGAGGCCCCCAAGGGCGAGCTGCGGATGCAGGACCTCGCGGCCGGTCTCGGCCTCAACCAGAGTTCGGTCACCCGTCTGGTCGCCCGCCTGCACGCCGCGGACTTCACCTACCGGGACCTCTGCCCGGACGACAAGCGCGGCGTCTACACCGTCATCACCGCCGCCGGCCGCGCCCGCCACCAGGAGGCCCGCGCCACCTACGAGGAGACGCTCACCGCGGCCCTGGACGAGGAGGCGGCCGCCATCCCCGACCTCGTCCCGCTCCTCACCACGGCCCGCCACTCGCTCGGCTGATCGCGCCGGCCCAGCCCGGTACACCGTCGCTCTCGCGCCCGGCTCCCGCGCCCGGCCCCGCGCACGGCCCCGCGCACGGCCCCGCGCACGGGAGGTCGAGCCGGCCGACTTCCCGTGCGGCCCGGCCCCGCCCCGCGGTGGGGCGGTACGGTCACCGCATGGCAGCCTCGAACCCCGACGTCGTCGTGGTGACCACGACCCACGACGCCGAGCCCGCGGCCCGTGCCCTGGCCGCCGCCGTGGTGCGCGAGCGCCTGGCCGCGTGCGCGCAGGTCTACGCCGTCCGGTCGGTCTACTGGTGGGACGGCGAGGTGCAGGAGGGCGCCGAGTGGCGCGTCGACCTGAAGACCCGTGCCGACCTCGCCGACCGCCTGACCGCCTTCATCACCGAGCACCACACGTACGACACCCCCGAGGTCGTCGCCGTCCCGGTGGTCGCCGGCAGCAGCGGCTACCTCGCCTGGGTGGCCGCCGAGACCGCCCCCTGAGGGGAAGCGCGCGGCCCCCGTCGCGCAGTCGCGACGGGGGCCGCCCCGTATGTGCCCGTCCGGCGCCTACTCGCCGCCGAACCGGGAGGTCCAGCCGGCCAGGTCCTCGTCGGTGATCTTCGCGAACAGCACCGGCGGCACGGTGAACGCCGTCCCGGCCGGCACGAAGTCCAGCGCGCGCGCCTCCTCCGGGCTCACCCACGCCTGCGTGCCCGCCGGGGCCCCGGCGGGCAGCGCGAAGGCGTCACGCATCGCCCGGGCCGCGGCCGGGATGAACGGCTCGGAGACCACCGCGTACAGGTGGATCAGGTTCATCGCCGTGCGCAGCGTCAGCGCGGCCGCCTCAGGATCCGTCTTCACCTGGAGCCACGGCGCCTTCTCGTCCAGGTACGCGTTGCCCGCGCTCCACAGCGTGCGCAGGCTCTGCGCGGCCTTGCGGAAGTTCAGGGCGTCCAGCTGGGCCTCGTACTCGGCCAGCAGCTCGGCGATCTGCGCGCCCAGCCGCTCCTCCGCCTCGCCCGCCGCGTACCCGGCCGGGACGTCGTCGCCGAAGCGCTTGCGGCTGAAGGAGAGCACCCGGTTGACGAAGTTGCCGAGGGTGTCGGCGAGGTCCTTGTTGACGACCGAGGCGAAGAGGTCCCAGGTGAAGCTGGAGTCGTCCGACTCGGGCGCGTGCGCCATCAGGAAGTAGCGCCAGTAGTCGGCCGGCAGCAGCTCCAGCGCGACGTCGGTGAAGATGCCCCGCTTCTGGCTGGTCGAGAACTTGCCGCCGTAGTACGTCAGCCAGTTGAAGGCCTTGACGTAGTCGACCTTCTTCCACGGCTTGCGCGAGCCGAGGATGGTCGCCGGGAACATCACCGTGTGGAACGGGACGTTGTCCTTGGCCATGAACTCGGTGTAGCGGACGGTCTCGTCGGCCTCGTACCACCAGGACTTCCAGTCCCGGACCTCGCCGTCGGCCGCCGCGTCCGCCCACTCCTTGGTGGCGCCGATGTACTCGATCGGGGCGTCGAACCAGACGTAGAAGACCTTGCCCTCCGCCGCCAGCTCCGGCCACACGTCGGCCGGCACCGGCACGCCCCACTCCAGGTCACGCGTGATCGCGCGGTCCTGCAGGCCCTCGGTCAGCCACTTGCGGGCGATCGAGGAGGCCAGCACCGGCCACTGGTCGCCGTGCTCGGCCACCCACGCCTCGACCTGGTCGGTCAGCTTCGACTGGAGCAGGAACAGGTGCTTGGTCTCGCGCACCTCCAGGTCCGAGCTGCCGCTGATCGCCGAACGCGGCTCCAGCAGGTCCGTCGGGTCCAGCACACGGGTGCAGTTCTCGCACTGGTCGCCGCGCGCCTTGTCGTAGCCGCAGTGCGGGCAGGTGCCGACGATGTACCGGTCCGGCAGGAAGCGCCCGTCGGTGACCGAGTACACCTGGCGGATCGCCCGCTCCTCGATGAAGCCGTTGGCGTGCAGCTCGCGCGCGATCTCCTGGGTGATCTCCCGGTTCTGCGGCGAGGAGCTGCGCCCGAAGTGGTCGAACGACAGGCGGAACCCGTCGTACACCGCCTTCTGCTGGTCGTGCGCCTGTGCGCAGAACTCGGCGACCGGCAGCCCCGCCTCCTGCGCCGCCAGTTCGGCCGGCGTCCCGTGCTCGTCGGTCGCGCAGATGTACAGCACCTCGTGCCCGCGCTGCCGCAGGTACCGCGAGTAGACGTCCGCCGGGAGCATCGACCCGACCATGTTGCCCAGGTGCTTGATCCCGTTGATGTAGGGAAGGGCGCTGGTGATCAGGTGCCGAGCCATCCTCGGATGCTCCAATTTCTCCCGCACGCACCCCTACCCCGGAGTGCCGTGACAGGCGCAGGGTCTGGGGGCCGCAACGGGAGTCCGACGCATCCGCCGGCTCCCGGGCTGCCACACAGAGCGAAGTTCCACTGTGGGCACCCCAATCCTATCGAAGCCCGGACCCGCTCCTCCCGCCCGTTTCACCCGGTGGACGGCCGTCCCGCGGGCGGCGGTGCGGACGGCCCGCCGCCACCGCACCCCGTCCGGGCACCCCGTACCCCGGCGCCATGCGGTCCGGCCGGGCCGCCGGCGGTCCGGAACCGGTCCGGAACCGGTCCGGCACGGACGCCGTCGGTGCCGTCGACGCCGTCACCGGACGCACCGAACGGACCTGCCAGGACCCTGGGTGGTCAGGCCCGGTGCGCCCTCCGCCGGAGGCACGCCGCCCGCGCCGCCCGCGCTGCACGTGCCGCCCGTGCCGCCCGTGCCGCCCGCGCCGCCCGCGCCGTCAGGCGACGAAGTGGTCGAACTCGCCGGCCTTCACGCCGAGGAGGAAGGCCTCCCACTTGCGCGGGGTGGTGCGGACGATGATTCCGCCGGTGCCGGGATCGCGGATCTCGACCATGCCGTCCACGGTGCGGACTTCGAGGGACTCGTCGGATTCGCCGGTGGGCGAGGGCTTCTGCCAGTCGTTCATGGCTACCAGCCTGTCAGATCGCGGTACTTGGCGCGGCCGGTCGTCGGCGGTGGGCCGGGTGCCGGCCGGAACGCTTGATCTCGTGCGGGCGCCTGCCGATGGAGGGGGTGTGGAACTCATCGGGTCGGACGGCGGGGCAGCGCGGGCCGTCGTGGCGGTCGGTGACTGATGGCCGTCGTCCTGCTGGCCGGGCTGTTCGTCTCGCTGCTGTTCATGGGCTGGCTGGTGTGGCTGGTCAACTCCGTCCCGCGCGAAGGGCGTTCGGCCGGCCGTGAGGTGACCTCGGGCCGCTCGCGGGCCGGCGGGGAGAAGTAGGGGCCGCCCGCCGGGGACGCGGGCGGTCAGCCGGCGGCCAGCCTGGCGGTCAGCCGTTCGCGCGCGGCCGGCCACTCGTCGGCGAGCATCGAGAAGTACGCGGTGTCCCGCCAGACCCCGTTGGCCCGCAGCTTCTCCCGGCGGTGGACGCCCTCGAACCGGGCGCCCAGCCGCTGGATCGCGTTGCGCGAGCGGTCGTTGAGGGCGTCGGTCTTCCAGAACACCCGTCCCATGCCCAGGTCCTCGAAGGCGTGGACGAGCAGCAGCAGCTTGGCCTCGGTGTTGACGGCGGTCCGCCACACCGAGCGGGCGTACCAGGTGCCGCCGATCTCGACGTACTCGTCCGTCGCGTTGAACGCGTAGTACCCGGTGACGCCGACGGCGCGGCCGCTCGGCAGGTCGATCACCGCGAACTTCACGGCCTCGCCCGCCGCCACCGCGGCGATGCGGACGTCGAGGATCGCGCCGAGCTCCTCCTCGGTCGCCGGCGGGAGGTTCGGGATCCAGCGCCACACCTCCGGGTCGGGGCCGACGGCGGTCCAGAGGTCGGGGAGGTGGTCCCGGCTCAGCGGCTCCAGGCGGACGTGGCGGCCGGTGAGGGTCACGGGTACGGGAAGCTTCGCAGTCATGATCCCGAAGGTAGCGGCACTATGCACTAGATGCAATGGGTTGTTGCACTAGTGCAAAAGTCCCAGGGCAGCGAAAAGGCCGTGCGGGACGACGCGCGTCCCGCACGGCCTTCAGTCGGCTCAGATGAACGAGTTGATCTGGATCGTCTCGTCGCGGCCCGGGCCGACGCCGATCGCCGAGATCGGCGCGCCGGACATCTCCTCCAGCGCCTTCACGTACGCCTGGGCGTTCTTCGGCAGCTCGGCGAAGGTCTTCGCCTTGCTGATGTCCTCGCTCCAGCCCGGCAGCGTCTCGTAGACGGGCTTGGCGTGGTGGAAGTCCGACTGGTTGTACGGCAGCTCCTCGACCCGCTTGCCGTCGATCTCGTAGGCGACGCAGACCGGGATCTGCTCCCAGCCGGTGAGCACGTCGAGCTTGGTGAGGAAGAAGTCGGTGAGGCCGTTGACCCGGGTCGCGTAGCGCGCGATCACCGCGTCGAACCAGCCGCAGCGGCGGTCGCGGCCGGTGGTGACACCGCGCTCGCCGCCGATGCGGCGCAGGGCCTCACCGTCGGCGTCCAGCAGCTCGGTCGGGAACGGGCCCGAGCCGACGCGGGTGGTGTACGCCTTCAGGATGCCGATGACCCGGTCGATCTTGGTCGGGCCGATGCCGGCGCCGGTGCAGGCGCCGCCCGCGGTCGGGTTCGACGAGGTCACGAAGGGGTACGTGCCGTGGTCGACGTCCAGCAGGGTGCCCTGGCCGCCCTCCAGCAGGACGACCTTGCCGGCCTTGAGCGCCTCGTCCAGGACGAGCGTGGTGTCGGCCAGGAACGGCTTGATCTTGTCCGCGTAGCCGAGGTACTCCTCCAGCACCAGCTCGGCCGGGATGGCGCGGCGGTTGTAGAGCTTGACCAGCAGCTGGTTCTTGTCGTGCAGCGCGGCTTCGATCTTCTGCTGCAGGATCGACTCGTCGAAGAGGTCCTGCACGCGGATGCCGACGCGGTTGATCTTGTCCGCGTAGGTCGGGCCGATGCCGCGGCCGGTGGTGCCGATCCGGCGCTTGCCGAGGAAGCGCTCGGTGACCTTGTCCAGGGTGCGGTGGTACGGCGTGATCAGGTGGGCGTTGCCCGAGATCAGCAGCTTGGAGGTGTCGATGCCGCGCTCGTTCAGGCCGTTGAGCTCGGAGAGCAGCACGCCCGGGTCGATGACGACGCCGTTGCCGATCACCGGCGTCACATTCGGGCTGAGGATGCCGGAAGGGAGCAGGTGCAGGGCATACTTCTGGTCGCCGATGACCACCGTGTGACCGGCGTTGTTGCCGCCCTGGTAGCGGACGACGTAGTCGACGGAGCCACCGAGGAGGTCGGTCGCCTTCCCCTTGCCCTCGTCCCCCCACTGAGCGCCAACGAGCACGAGTGCCGGCACAGGCGTACACCCCTTCCGGTTGGGGCATCCTGCGTAGGCCGCAGTCTGCCCCGAGATAGACGAAGCCCCTGGCGCAATAGCGCAAGGGGCTCTTGCACCGAGAGATTACCTGAGGAAGGACCGGTCGTGTCGTCCCTGTCCACGCCTGCAACCGGCGGCCCCGAGCCGCTCCTGCTGCTCCTCGACCCGGCGGCCCGGCAGACCGACGGCGAGTCGGTGCGGATCGCGAAGGACGTCCTCTGCGGAGGGGCGGACGTCAAGGTGGCGTATCCCGAGAGCCCGTCGGAGCTCGACCGGGTGCTTTCGCACCGGGGTCGGAGGCGACCGGTGGTGATCGGTTCCGATCTTGCGCTGCAACGCGTGCTCCAGGCCCTGTACCGGCAGCGTGAGCTGGGGGCGGACCCGGTGGGCATGGTCCCGGTGGGCCGGGCGAACGAGCTGGTGACGGCCCGTGGGCTGGGCGTGCCGGGGGAGCCGGTGCCGGCCGCGCGGGCGGTGCTCTCGGGCGTGCCGCGCAAGCTCGACCTGCTGGTGGACGACGGTGGCGGGGTGGCGCTCGGCGGGGTCCGGATCTCCGGCACCGGGGCGCGCCGGGTGGTGGGCCGGACGGGTGGCTGGCGTTCGCTATGGGCGAAACTGGCTGCGGCCGAGCAGGCGACCCCACTCACGTCCGACGGCGGTGCGGCCGGAGGCGCCGGCAGGGGCGAGCACAGCTCCCGGCTCCGCGTCGAGGCGGACGGGAAGCTCCTCGCCGACGTCCACCGCCCGGTCCGGGCGGTCCAGGTGACCCTGCCCGGCGGCGAGGCGGTCGGGGCCGGCGTCATGGAGATCGTCGTCCGCGCACCGGGCGCCCTGGTGCGGGCCCGGGCGGCGAGCGTCACGGTGGCCGGGCGCGGGTTCGGCTACGAGGCCGACGGTCACCCGGTCGGCCCGGTCCGGGCCCGGACCTGGACGGTCCACCCGGGTGCCTGGGGACTGCTGCTGCCCGCCGTCTGACGACTGCGGGGCCCGCCGGGGGGCGCCCGGCGGCCGACGCCGGAGCCCGGGTGAGCAGGCTCACGTTCCCCGCCGTTCACCCGCACGTCGTCCGCACACGGAAGGCAGCGGCGAGCCGCCGACAGCGCACCAACGGGCGCGAACCACAAGGCCATGCGCCCCCGGGGCGAATTCCGGCCCGGCGAAATCCGCGCCTGGTAAGGGGTTTTGTCTACGCGCGTTGCCAAACGATCGCCCAACAATCCCGCCCGCCCGGGTTCCGGAAGCCTGTGCCAACTGCCCTAGACTCGAAGGCGTGCCACGTGGTGACGGAAGACTCAACCACGATCTTCTTCCCGGCGAGAAAGGCCCCCAGGACGCTTGCGGCGTCTTCGGTGTCTGGGCTCCCGGCGAGGAGGTCGCCAAGCTCACGTTCTTCGGCCTTTACGCCCTGCAGCACCGCGGTCAGGAATCCGCGGGCATCGCAGTGAGCAACGGCTCCCAGATTCTCGTCTTCAAGGACATGGGGCTTGTCTCCCAGGTCTTCGACGAGGCCTCCCTGGGGTCGTTGCACGGGCATATCGCCGTCGGACACGCCCGCTACTCGACCACCGGTTCCTCGGTCTGGGAGAACGCCCAGCCGACCTTCCGGGCGACCGTTCACGGTTCGCTGGCCCTCGGGCACAACGGAAACCTGGTGAACACCGCCGAACTGGCGGCCATGGTCGCCGAACTCCCCGGCGAGGAGCACGTCTCCCGCTCGGGCCGGACGGCCGCGACCAACGACACCGACCTGGTGACCGCCCTGCTCGCAGGCCACCCCGACCTCTCCATCGAGGAGACGGCCAAGCTGGTCCTGCCCAAGGTGAAGGGCGCGTTCTCGCTCGTCTTCATGGACGAGCACACGCTCTACGCCGCCCGCGACCCGCAGGGCATCCGCCCGCTGGTGCTCGGCCGGCTGGAGCGCGGCTGGGTCGTCGCCTCCGAGACGGCGGCGCTCGACATCTGCGGTGCCTCCTTCATCCGCGAGGTCGAGCCCGGCGAGCTCATCGCCATCGACGAGAACGGCATGCGGACCTCCCGCTTCGCCGAGGCCAAGCCCAAGGGCTGCGTCTTCGAGTACGTCTACCTGGCGCGCCCGGACACCTCCATCGCCGGCCGCAACGTGCACCTCTCCCGCGTGGAGATGGGCCGCAGGCTGGCCGCCGAGGCGCCCGTCGAGGCCGACCTGGTGATAGCGACCCCGGAATCCGGGACGCCGGCCGCCATCGGCTACGCCGAGGCCAGCGGCATCCCGTACGGCTCCGGCCTGGTGAAGAACGCCTACGTGGGCCGCACCTTCATCCAGCCCAGCCAGACCATCCGCCAGCTGGGCATCCGGCTCAAGCTCAACCCGCTGCGCGAGGTCATCCAGGGCAAGCGCCTGGTCGTCGTGGACGACTCGATCGTCCGCGGCAACACCCAGCGCGCGCTGGTGAAGATGCTGCGCGAGGCCGGCGCGGCCGAGGTCCACATCCGGATCTCCTCGCCGCCGGTGAAGTGGCCCTGCTTCTTCGGCATCGACTTCGCCACCCGCGCGGAGCTGATCGCCAACGGCATGACCATCGAGGAGATCGGCCGCACGCTGGGTGCCGACTCCCTCTCGTACATCTCGATCGACGGCATGATCGAGGCCACCAAGCAGCCGAAGGACCGGCTCTGCCGGGCCTGCTTCGACGGGGAGTACCCGATGGAGCTGCCCGACCCGGCGCTGCTCGGCAAGCTCCTCCTGGAGGCCGAGATCAAGGGCGGCCAGCAGCCGCCGGCGGTCCGCGGCAAGCCGACCAGCGGCAGCGACCTGGACGGCGTCCAGTCCCTGCTCGGCGGAGCGGGCGCGGCCGACGCCCTGCGCCGCCCGTAACGACCCGACGGTGGGGTCCCGGAACCCGGGACCCCACCGCTGTTCCATCCCCCTGACCCACGAGGGCACCAAGACCCGCGGGGGCACAGACCCGAAAGGGCCGCACCGCAGTGACCACGAACCAGAACGGCGCCACCTACGCCGCCGCCGGCGTCGACATCGAGGCGGGCGACCGCGCCGTCGAGCTCATGAAGCAGTGGGTGAAGAAGGCCAACCGCCCCGAGGTGGTCGGCGGCCTCGGCGGCTTCGCCGGGCTCTTCGACGCGTCCGCCTTCAAGCGCTACGAGCGGCCGCTGCTGGCCTCGGCCACCGACGGCGTGGGCACCAAGGTCGCCATCGCCGCCGCCATGGACAAGCACGACACCATCGGCCACGACCTGGTCGGCATGGTCGTCGACGACCTGGTGGTCTGCGGTGCCGAGCCGCTGTTCATGACCGACTACATCTGCGTCGGCAAGGTCGTGCCGGAGCGGGTCGCCGCGATCGTCAAGGGCATCGCCGAGGGCTGCGCGCTGGCCGGCTGCGCCCTCGTCGGCGGCGAGACCGCCGAGCACCCGGGCCTGCTCGGGCCGGACGAGTACGACGTCGCGGGCGCCGGTACCGGTGTGGTCGAGGCGGACGCGCTGCTGGGCGCGGAGCGCGTCCGGGCCGGCGACGTGGTGATCGCGATGGCCGCCTCCGGTCTGCACTCCAACGGCTACTCGCTGGTGCGCCACGTGCTGCTGAACGAGGCCGGCTGGAAGCTGGACCGCAAGGTCGAGGAGTTCGGCCGCACCCTCGGTGAGGAGCTGCTGGAGCCGACCCGGATCTACTCGCTGGACTGCCTGGCGCTCACCCGCGCCACCGAGGTCCACGCCTTCTCGCACGTCACCGGCGGCGGCCTGGCGGCCAACCTGGCCCGGGTCATCCCGGACGGCCTGCACGCCCGCCTGGACCGCGGCACCTGGACCCCGCTGCCGGTCTTCCAGACCGTCGCCGAGGTCGGCAAGGTGGCCACCCTGGAGATCGAGAAGACGCTCAACATGGGCGTCGGCATGGTCGCGGTCGTCCCGCCGCACTCGGTGGACGTCGTGCTGTCGATCCTGGAGGACCGCGGCGTCGAGGCCTGGCTGCTCGGTGACGTCGTCGAGCGCGCGGACGAGCACGACGGCGGCGCGGCCCTCTACAACGCGTACGAGGGCTTCACGGCCGGCTGAGCGGCCGCCTGAGCACGGCAGAGGGCCCCTCCACCGGAGGGGCCCTTTCCGTACGCCGGCCGGCCGCTCGCGGTGCCCGGCGGTCGCCTGGGGGCCGCACGGGAGGGCAGGACGGGAGTCCCCGACGGGGTGAACGCACGCGGGAACGCCGAAAACCGGCCCGGCGCCGGTGGCGCACGGGCCGGTCAGGCCAGACTGGGACTACGCGCGGCGGCGGGCCTGGGAGGGCCCGGTACCCGAATCGGCGTCGTCGTCCTCGTCGTCGGCGGCGTAGCGTGCCGCGTACTCCGCGTAGGGGTCGTCGTCCTCTTCTTCCTCGATCGGCTCAGGCTCGATCGAGGCGGTGGAGGGCGATACGCCCAGCTCGCTGGACAGACGATTGGCGTCGAACCCGCCGCTGTTGTACTTCAGCTCGCGGGCGACCTTCGTCTGCTTGGCCTTGGCCCGGCCGCGCCCCATGGGTCGACCCCCTCAACGATGGGGCTCACGGCCCCGAGTCTGACACGTGTTCATGATCAGGAGCGGTCTGCCCGAATGGGGAGAACCGTCCCTTGGAGCATTAACGGTACCTGTTTCTGCCGCTGGACGGTACGTCGTCGGTGTGACGTGGCGCGCACCAGCCGCACCCGCGACCGGGTCGTCCCAGGTCAGGGGAGGTTTTGCGGCATTTTGCGCGCCGTCCGTAGGTGTCTCAGGTCCGTTGTTCCCGGATCGATTATCCCCCCTTAGGGGGCCTTGGATCACCCGATCGGGCGCAGAAGTGAGAATCCGGTTCCACATTGTGATGCGCGGGGGACGGACGACCGACCCCCGCGCATCACCGGACCGCTCCGCCGGGATCAGGCGCGGCGGGCGCCGGGCAGCAGCACCGAGCGGAGCGCGCTGATCTCGCGCATCCGCTTCTCGGCCAGACGGTCGGCGGCGACGGCCGGCGGGACGCCGTCGGCGGCGGCCCGGGTGAAGATCTCCAGGGTGGTGTCGAAGATCTTCGTGGCCTTGTTCTTGGCCCGCTCGAAGTTGAAGCCCTCGATCTCGTCGGCGACCTGGATCACGCCGCCCGAGTTCACCAGGTAGTCCGGGGCGTAGAGGATGCCGCGGTCGGCGAGGTCCTTCTCGACGCCGGCGTGGGCCAGCTGGTTGTTGGCCGCGCCGCAGACCACGGAGGTGCCGAACTCGCCCAGTGCGGCGACGACGCCGTCGGTCAGCGCACCGCCGAGGGCGCAGGGGGCGTAGACGTCCAGCTTGGCCTGGAGCAGGGCGGCGGTGTCGGCGACCACCTCCACCTCCGGGTGGGCCGCGCGCACGCGGTTGACGGCGGCCTCGAAGGGGTCGGTGACGACGACGGTGGCGCCGTCCGCGACCAGGTGGCCGACCAGGTAGTGGCCGACCTTGCCGACGCCCGCGACGCCGACCCGCTTGCCGCGCAGGGTCGGCTGGCCCCACCGGGCCTGGGCCGAGGCGCGCATGCCCTGGAAGACGCCGAAGGCGGTCAGGATCGAGGAGTCGCCGGCGCCGCCGTTCTCGGGCGAGCGGCCGGTGACGAACTCGGTCTCGCGGGCGATGACGTCCATGTCCTGGACGTAGGTGCCGACGTCACAGGCGGTGATGTAGCGGCCGCGCAGGGACTCGACGAAGCGGCCGTAGGCGCGGAGCATCGCCTCGTTCTTGTCCTTGTTCGGGTCGCCGATGATGACGGCCTTGCCACCGCCGAGGTCGAGCCCGGCGAGCGCGTTCTTGTAGGACATGCCGCGCGAGAGGTTCAGCGCGTCCTCCAGCGCCGCCTCCTCGGAGGCGTACGGGAAGAAGCGGGTGCCGCCCAGGGCCGGGCCCAGCGCGGTGGAGTGGATGGCGATGATCGCCTTGAGCCCGGAGCTGCGGTCGTGGCAGAGGACGACCTGCTCGTGGCCGTCGCCGGGGGCGCCGTCCTGCTCGGTACGGAAGATCCTGCTGAGCACGCCGGGTGCGGGGTGCGTGGCGGATGCGGTCTGTACGTCGGTCACTGTGGTGACTCCAGTATCTGAGGCCCGCTGCTGTGGTGCGGGCGCCTAAGGCGAAGCGTAGTCGCGGGGGCGCCTGGGATCCGCCCTCTTGCCCGAGCTTGGGGCGGTTGTCCGCGTGGTGAGACGGGGGCGTGCGGAGTGCGTTCGCGAACGGCTCCCGGCCGGAGCCCTCCCGGGGGACGGCCGGTGCGTGCGACGATGCAGCACGTGACCGTCGTACGCACATCCGTACTTCCGCCCTACGCCGCCCACCTGCGGGTCTACGAGCCGCTGGCCGCCTACCCGGAGCCGGAGCGGGCGCACTGGCAGGCCTACGCGGCGGAGCGCGGTCCGGACGCGGCGGAGGCCGGGCAGCCGGTGGCCGCGGCGGTGCTGGAGGAGCAGCGGGCCGCACTCGCGGAGCTGGTCGGCCGGACACCACGGCCACTGCCCGAGCGGGAGAGCGAGCGGGCCTTCGTGCGCTCGCTGGACGGGGTGCTCTACGTCTGCCCGTGGGCGACCCGGTTGCGCAGCTGGCAGGCGCTGGAGGAGCTGCGGACGGGTGCGCCGGTGGCCCTGGTGGACACCGCGCTGCCGCCGGCGACCAGGGAGGCCGCGGAGGCGGACCGGGAGCGCTGGCGGGCCGAGCACCCGGACGCCCGGCCGTGGATCCTGACCAGCCGGTGGGAGGTGCCGGTGCGGTGGTTCCTGCCGTTCGGGGAGGAGGACCGCTGCTTCGTGCCGGCGGGAGCGGCGGAGGAGGGGACGGGGCGGCAGGGGGAGAAGGCGGCGCTCTTCTACCTGACGCCGATGGCGCAGGCGCGCCGGCGGGTGGCGCGGGCGTACCGGGCGCTGCGCGAGGCGGTGCCGGAGGGGGAGCTGGTGCGCGGGGCGGAGCGGATCGGGCGGTGGCTGGAGGAGTTCCACCCGCGCTCGCTGGTGGAGCTGGACTACGGGGGACTGGTGCATCTGCTGGGGCCGGAGCGGTTGCTGGCGGACCGTTCGGCGGGGGAGCTGGAGGACGGGCTGCGCGCGCTGCGGGCGGGCGACGCGGCGGAGGCGGAGCGGGCCTACGAGGAGCTGACGGGGCGCTGGCGCCGGGTCCTGGCGCTGCGGTACGCGAACTGACCGCCTCCGCGGGCCGGGCGGGCGCCTCCCGGGCCGGTGCGGGCGCCCGGGGTGCCGGGGAGAGCCGTGCGGGCGGGGTCGGCGGGGCCTGCGGGGCCTGCTGAGGGGGCGTCACCGCTGGCCGGGGTGGGTGTCGGTGGTACTTGTAAGACTGTAAGAGTCCTACGGCCCGACCCACATGACCAAGGTCCCGGTTCGGGTCAATACCTGTCGAACGTGACACTACTCACCGTTGACGCGAACTTACCCCTATGTGCAAAAATGGGACAACCAGCCCAACTTCACATGAGCGTGCCCACTTTTGGGTGGTTCTGGACTCGATGCGTGCTTTGCGGGGAAACGGCAGGTCTGGTCGCCCCGTAACCGGATGTCACTATAAGGTGACTGCCCGTTATGGGGTGGTCCATCGCCATCCGTCAGCCTTGAACCCGTGAGGGGTCAATTTTGGCGGTTTGGTCGATGGGGCTGGACGGATGGTGTAGTTGTAGACACCAGGACAAGCCGTTCGTCCTATAACCGACTCGGCCCGTCTATGCCATTTCGGGCATCGCGGGCCAAGGTGCAGAATTTGAAGGATAGAACCGCCCTGGTTCGGTTCTCCCGAGGAGGCCGCTCATGACCGCTCGTACCCCTGATGCTGAACCTCTGCTGACGCCGGCAGAGGTCGCCACCATGTTCCGCGTGGACCCCAAGACGGTTACCCGTTGGGCCAAGGCGGGCAAGCTCACGTCCATTCGCACCCTCGGCGGCCACCGCCGTTACCGCGAGGCGGAGGTGCGCGCTCTGCTGGCCGGTATTCCCGCTCAGCGCACCGAGGCCTGATAGGCCGAAGGCTCTTTCAAAGGGGCCGCTTACCGGACTCCGCCGGGTCCGGTAA
>NZ_JBHJUK010000042.1:0-60783 GCF_042266225.1 Kitasatospora sp. NPDC056181 | reverse complement strand
GCCCGCCGCCACGTCCGGCCCGCCGGCCCGTCCGGCCCGGTGGCCGGATGCCCGCGCCGGGGTTTGAATCTGAGGACGTGCTACCGGGGCGACCCGCTGGTACGAGACCCCGGCACCCGGCAGCACCACGACGCCCCCGGCGGAGAGGCGGATCCGACGATGCACCGATGGCTCGCCCCCACCAGGATCGCCTTCGCCGTCCTCTCCTCGGTCGCGCTCGGCTTCGCCGGCTACCACGCCGCGACCGGCGTCGTCGGGGTGGTGAACTACTTCAACTACTTCACCAACCTGAGCAACATGGCCGCGGTGGTCGTCCTGCTGCTCGGCGGCTGGGCGGGTCTGACGGGCCGGCGTCCCGTGCCCGGCGTGGTGCGGGGCGGGGTGGTGCTCTGCATGACCATCACCGGGATCTTCTACGGGCTGGGGCTGGCGAGCTACCCCGAGGCCGTCATGATCCCCTGGGTCGGTCACGTGCTGCAGCAGCTCATGCCGGCCGTGGTGCTCGCCGACTGGCTGGCCGACCCGCCGGAGCGCCGCATCCGTCCGGTCCAGGCGGCCGGCTGGATGGCCTTCCCGCTCCTGTACCTCGCCTACACGATGGTCCGCGGCTACTTGATCGACTGGTACCCCTACCCCTTCCTCGACCCCGCCCTCCCGAACGGCTACTGCCGGGTGGCCGGCGCCTCCTTCCTGATGACGGGGGCCTTCGTCCTGGTCGGGGCGGCGCTGCTCCGGGCCGGTAACGCCCTCGCCGACCGCCGGGCCGCCCGCAGCGGCGCGGCGCCGACCGGCCGCCGCGCCCACGCCCGGCCGGCCTGACCCGCCCCGCGCCCGGCCTGACCCGCTGCCGCGCCCGGCCGATCTGACCGACCCCGCGCCGGCCTCAGCCCCCGAGGGCGTGCAGGATCGGTTGTCCCAGGGTGCCCAGCCAGCCCGCCAGTGCGGAGAGCGGTCCGAGCAGTCCGGTGCCGGCGGCGACGAGGGCGCCGGCCGACGTGAGCAGCCGGGTGATCCGGGTCAGGCGGCCCGCCACCGCCTCGCGGTCCGGCTCCGGCCGGGCGACCTCCGCGTCCAGCGAGTCGAGCTCGGCCCGGACCTCGGGCGCCACCGCCGGCGGCAGCTGCGCCTGCTCGACGGCCGTCCGGAGTTCGCCGACCAGGTCGCGTACGTCCTGCCCGTCCACCGTGAGGTGGCCCGACTGGCCACCGTGGACGGTCTGGTCGCCGGCGACGTTGTTGATCACGCCGCCCTGTTGGTTGCCGATGTTGAAGACCACGACGGCCTCCCGTGGTGAGACTCGATGCGGCGGCCCGAACCGGTCGGTGCCGCAGCCGGTGCCGCGGTGCACTCAGCGCGGCGGTGGCGGCATGCTGAGCCGGCGCGACTCGTCCTCCTCGAAGCGGCGCCGCCGCGAGGTCGTCACGATGTGCAGGACGATGCCGACGACCAGCAGGACGACGCCGATCGCGGCCACGGCGAAGCCGATGGCCCCGACGGGCACGCCGCCCACCTTCGGCCCGAGCAGGTCGGGCACGGTGAAGTCGGGGTTCCCGGACTGCGCGGCGTTGTTGGTCCGGACGATGAAGCTCACCAACGCCCAGCCGTAGACCCCGCCGCCGACCACGAAGGCCAGGAACCCGGTGAGGATCAGGTTCCGTGCCCGGGTGCGGGTGGCGGCGATCTCGCGGAAGAAGCTGTCCCGCCGCTCCTGCATCACGTAGTTGTACTGGTCCCTGGCGACGTTGTTGACGTTTTCGGCCTCCTGCTGCCCCACGTCGAAGCGGGGCCCGGACCCAGGTGGCGGCTGCGCCCTCGGCGGCGGCTGCGCCGACCGCCGGCCCGCTGCCTGCTGAGCTGCTGCCTGCTGGGCCGCCTGCTGAGCCGCTGCCTGTTGGGCCGCCTGCTGGGCTGCCGCCTGCTGCGCCGCCGCGGCCCGTTGTGCCGACTCCTGTGCCGACTGCTGCGCGGACTGCCGCGCCGACTGTTGCGGCGGAGGCCGTGGCGGCTCCCAGGGCGGGGACGGCGTCCCCGGCGGGGGCGGCGCGACGGTCCGGAAGCTGGCCGTCGGCCCCGTCGCGCCCAGCCCGGGGACGGTGGCGCCGCTGTCGCGCGGCTCCTCGTAGTGGACCTCGAACGGGCCGAAGTCCAGGACGTCCCCGGTGTGCACCTCCTGCTGCCCGAAGACCGGGTGGCCGTTCAGCCGGGTGCCGTTGGTGGAGGCCAGGTCCTCGACGGTGGTGTGACCGCCGGAGCGCCACACCACGGCGTGGCGCCGGCTGACGCCGGGCTCGCCGACGTGGATCTGGCATTCGGAGTCCCGGCCGACCAGCATCGGCTGGTCGGCGAGGACGAAGACCTGCCCCCGGAGCCGGCCCGGATTGTCGACGACGAGGCGCGGTAAGGCCTGCTGCTGCGAAGGCGGGCTCATGGCATGACCTCCTGCCGGGTGGGAACGGCGGAACCGGTGAACCACCGGCGGTGGCGATGACCCGTCTGCCCGCCGGCTCGGGTGCCTTCCCTTCCAGTAAAGTCCACCTCCGCCTCCGCGGAACAGCCCCGACGGGCCGCGATCCCACGAAGTACGGCCGTCGGCCCGCTCCCGCGCCCGGCGGCCCGCCGGCCCGGGAGACCCCGGCCCGCCCGCTCGCGAGGCCCCGGCCGACCGGCGCGGGCGCCGCGCCGCCGGCTACGCGGGGGATTCCGCGCGTGCCCCGGCGACGATCCAGGACTCCACCCGCGTGGTGGCCGTGATCGCCCCGAACGCCAGCACCCTGGTCAGCTCGCCGTCTCCGCGCCCCTCGCCCTGGCCCCCGCCCCCGGCCGCAGCGCGCCACGCCGCCACGTCCGCCTCCGTGATCCGGTACGGCGCCAGCGCGGCCAGCAGGGCGAGCCGGGCGGCCGGCCGTTCGGCGGGCGGGAGGTCGGCGCCGACCTCCCGCCCGACCGGGTCGCCGCCCAGCGGCGGGTGGCCGCCGTCCCAGGCGGCCACCGCGTCGAGCACGGCGGCCCGGCCGGCCTCGCCGAGCAGTTCGCCGCCGGCCGAGGCGGCGGCCCGCAGCGCCAGGTAGGCGGGGCCGACCGGGCCCTCCCCGGCCCAGGCGGGTGCGGGGCCGGCGGGGACGGGCCCGGCGAGCACGGTCAGGCCGGCCCCGGGCTCGGGGCTGACCCGGGCGACGCGCCCGATGGCCAGGGCGGCGGCCCGCCGGACGTACTGCGAGCGGCGCAGTGCGCTCGGCAGCAGCGCCTGTTCGTCGAGCAGTGAGGTCACCATCCGGTTGATGAAGTGGGTGGCCAGCGCCGTCCCGACGAACTCGGGCGTCTGGTCGGCGGGGAACGGCGGCCGCGCCAGGTCCGGGCTGCCGGGGGAGCGGGTGGCGGCCGCCCAGGCGAGCAGCGCGGCCTGCCGCCGGTCCTCCGGGGTGCGGCCGGCCCGGGCGGCCTCGGCGAGGTCGTGGTCCCCGGCGCCGTGGGCGAGCAGGGCGTGCGCCTCGGTGCAGAACGGGCAGCGGTTGGCCAGCGAGACGGCGCTCGCCACGGCCTCCTTGTCGGCGCGCGCGGCGGTGCCGACGATCTCGGCCTCGCGCAGCAGCGCCCAGGTGCCGGCCAGCACGTCGGGGGCGGGGGAGAGGCTCATCAGGGGACCGTCGTCCAGCAGGAAGTCGGTCGCCATCTGCGCGTACACGGCGGCGACCCGGCCGGTGGCGGACTTCTTCGGGACGGGGGTGGTGTGGCGGTAGGGCCTGGACATGCGCGTTCCCCTCCTGGTGGCGATGCCTGAGGTGTAACGCAACTCCTGGTTGCGATACGCTGAGCGTGTCACGCTGGCAGCCGTAACGCAACCAGGAGTTGCAATGAGTCCCGATCCCCTGCCCTCCCGGCCCCACGCCTCCGACGACGGCCGCGCCCCGGGAGCGGACCGGCGGCCGACGGTCGGGCGGGGCGAGAAGGTGCGGGCGGCCGTCCTGGCCGCGACGCTCGCCGAACTCGCCGAGCTGCGCTACGCCGGGCTCACCGTCGACGCCGTCGCCCGCCGGGCCGGCGTCCACAAGACCACGGTCTACCGGCGCTGGAAGGACCGGGACGCCCTGATCGTCGACGCCCTGGCCGGGCAGATCGCGGCGGACATCCCGATCCCGGACACCGGCACGGTCGAGGGCGACCTGCGGCTCCTCGCCCGCGGCCTGGCCGCCTGGCTGCGCGGGCCGTCCGGCGCGGCGGTGCTCGCGGTGATGCTCTCGGAGGGCGCCCAGGCGCCGGGCATCGCCGAGGTCCGGTCGCGGATCTTCGACGACCGGCTGCGGCGGGCCGAGCCGATCGTCACCCGGGCCCTCGGGCGCGGGGAACTGCCCGCCGGCACCGACCCGGCGGCGGTCATCAAGGCCCTCGCCGCGCCGCTCTACTTCCGGGTGCTCATCACCGCCGAGCCGGTCGACGACGCGGCCGCCGACCGTGCCGTGACCGCGGCCCTGGCGGCCGCCCGGCACGGCGGACTGGGCTGAACCCGCGGTCGGCGCGCACCGCCGTCGACCGGGGCTGCGGGTGCCGACGCCGTCGGTGCCGCAGTACGCCGGTGTCCGGAGGACGCCCGGGCCGGAGCCGAACCGGGCGCAGGCCGCGCCTCTGAACCCCAGCCAGCTGACTCCGCGCCACCTCGTGGCCACCTCGCGCCCGCTCGCGCCGTCTCGCGAGGCCCGTGTCATACCTCCGGACCCCGCCCGGCCCGCCGATCCCCGCTGGTCGGCGGGTCCGGGACACCTCCGCGGACCGCTAGGGTTGTTGATCGCGCCTCGGCGACGGCCTTCGCAGTGGACGGGGGAACCGGGGCGGCCGTCCCGAGTGTCATGGCAACTGGCCGCCGGCGGTCGGGGCTGTGACGTACGAGGCGTGGGAGCAGTAGGACATGGGTCTGACGAGCCACAAGGTGCTGGCGCTGACCGCATTGATCGCCGTCGGGATGATGGCGGGCACGGTCTGGTTGTGGCCGAGACTGGCGAAGCGGACCTGGCAGGCGGTGCTCGGCCGGATCGGCACGCTGCTCGCCACCCAGCTCGCCGTGCTCGCGGCACTGGGCCTGGTGGCCAACAACTACTTCGCCTTCTACAGCAGCTGGGACGACCTGCTCGGCACCGGTGACAACGGCCCGGTCGTCATCCAGAACAAGGCGGACGCCTCGGGCCGTCTGCAGGTGGAGACCATCGGCCACGCCGCCGTCCAGGGCGGCGGGGCGCTCGGCCGCGATCCCAGGCAGTCCGGCGAGATCCGCGAGGTGCGGATCGACGGTGCCGCCAGCCGGCTCTCCACCGAGGGGTACGTCTACCTGCCGCCGCAGTACTTCCAGCCGGAGTACGAGCAGAAGCAGTTCCCGGCGATCATCGTCTCCACCGGCTTTCCCGGCATCGCCAAGAACCTGGTGACCCGGCTGAACTACCCGGGCGCGGCACTGAAGCTGCTCCAGGAGGGCCGGATGCAGCCGACCGTGCTGGTGCTGATGACGCCGTCGCCCGCGCTGCCGCAGGACACCGAGTGCGAGGACGTCCCGGGCGGCCCGCAGTCCGAGACCTACTACACCAAGGACGTTCCCGCCGCGATCCAGGCGTCGTACCGGGTCTCCTCGGACCCGCAGGCCTGGGGCTTCATGGGCAACTCGACCGGCGGCTACTGCGCCCTCAAGCTGGCCATGCGCCACCCGGAGGCCTTCCCGACCGCGGTCTCGCTCTCCGGCTACTACCAGGCGTCCGACGACCCGACCACCACCGAGCTCTTCAAGGGCCCCGGCGCCCAGCAGCGCCGCCACGAGGCCGACCTCATGTGGCGGCTGAAGAACCTGCCGCACCCCAAGGTGTCCGTGCTGCTGGCCGGCACCAAGCAGGGCGACGGCGACTACAAGCGTGACACCGAGGCGTTCGTGGCCGCGGTCAACAGCCCGATGAAGGTCTCGTACAGCATGCTGCAGACCGGCGGCCACAACTTCGAGACCTGGAGCAAGCTGCTGCCGTCCTCGCTGGAGTGGCTCTCCCAGCGCCTCCAGGTCCCCGGCCGGACGGTCTGACCCCGGTCCGCCGCGCCGACCACCGAAACCCGGGGCCCGCCCACGTCGAACGCCGGGCCCGCCCACCCCGAGGGGTGAGCGGGCCCGGCGTTCCGGTTCCTCCGCCTCAGCCCACCGGCTCCAGCGTGCCGGTGTGCAGCTCGCCGACCCGGCCGCCCTCGCCCTCGTACGTCCAGAACGCGCGCACCGTCAGCTTCCCGAGGTCCATCAGGTGGCTGACGGTGATGCCGCTCTGCTCGGTCCAGCTGACGAAGTAGAGCTCGGGGCCCACCTGGGCGACGTGCAGGGCGACGTCCTCCCACTGGCCGGCCGACTCGCCGAGGCCCTCCCAGCGCAGCCGCTTGCCGTCGGCCGAGTACGCGTTGCGGAAGGCCGCGCCGTTGTCGACCTGGAAGAGGTAGGTGCGGCCGGCGAAGGCGGGCAGGGGCGCGGTCATGGCGGGACGGGTCCTCGTCTCTCGTCTGGGCGTACGGCACTGCGGGTGGACCTCCAACCTATCCGACGGGTGACCTTCGCGGCGGCGTTGCGCCCACCCCGTCACGGCGCGGGCCCGCCGGCGCCACGGCCGGGGCCGCCACGCCCTCCGCCCGCGGGGTGTGACACCGGCACATGGGCGGCCCGGCGGTCCGGTCGTACGGTGCAGGATCCGGCCCACCGGGACGTGGGCCGACCCAGCAGCCCGCCACCTTCCGGCCAGGGAGCCGCCGATGCCCGCCACCAGCACCAGCACCGCCAGCACCGGACCCGTCACCGGGCCCGTCACCGGAGGAGCCACCCCGTCCACCCCCGCCGGACGCCTGCCGGCCGCCCTCACCGTCCTCCTCACCCTCACCGCCCTCCTCCTCGGCACGCCCCCGCCCGCATCGGCGGCCACCGCACCGCTCACCCTGGAGGCCGCCTTCACCGCTCCCGGCAACGGCTGGGCCAAGGTCGAGCGCTACCTCGACACCACCGCCGGGTTCCGCGCCGAGCAGTACCCGCCCGGCGGGCGGGGGGACCAGGACGGCGCCCGCCTGACCTACTTCGGCGGCGTCCGCCAGCCCTATTCCGGGCGCTTCCTGCTCTACTCGGCCGCGGGCTGGGACACCGGCGGCCGGGACGTCCCGGTCCTGCTGGTCCACGGCGCCAACGACAACGCCGACCGCGCCTGGGCGAACCCGAACGAGAGCGGCAGCTGCGGCGCGTCCGCCTGCCCGTCCACCGGCCTCGCCCAGTACCTCGCCGGGACCGGCCACCGCGTCTTCGCGATCGGCTTCGCGCACAAGCAGGGCGACAACCTGCTCCAGGCGCAGGCCGTCGGAGACGCGATCGCCCTGATCCGGGCCCGGCTCGGGGTGTCCCAGGTGGACGTGGTCGCCTGGAGCAAGGGGGAGGTCGCCGCCCGCGCGTACGTCTCCTCGGTACGGCCGTCCTGGGGCCGGGCTTACGCGGGAGACGTCCGCCGCCTGGTCACCCTCGGCGGGCCGAACGGCGGCCTGGACTACGTCTACGCGCACGGCTGGGCGTTCTCGCTGGCCACCTGGCCGGCCTGCGGCGGCACCGCCAACGCGCCCTCGCCGCACCTGTACATGACCTGCTACGGCACGTACACCGCCCAGCCCTGCCTCGGGGTCCTGCCCGCCGGCGGGTACGACTGCTACCCGGGCCAGCGCCAGCTGCTCGCCCGCTGGGACGGCGTCTACGGGGTGGACGGCTCGGCCCAGGACTGGTGGACGACGTACTACGGGGGACAGGGCTACTACACCTCCGGCCAGGGCATCCAGGCGGCGATCGACGCCGGTTCGCTGATCGGGCCGCTCCAGCAGGCGGGCGTCCCGGCGGCGGTCGCCACCTTCCTGATGGCGGGCGGCTCGGCCGACATCCCGGGGATCCTCAACGAGAACCGCGGGCCCAGCGACGGCATCGTCCTCTCCCGCAGCGCCCTGGACACCACCGGGATCGGTACGGTCGGCGCGACGCGGCTGCTCGGCGGGCTCAACCACCTGGAGCTGGCGTGGTCCCCGGACGCGATGAGCCAGGTGAACAGCTGGCTCGGCTGACCACCCGGCCGGCGACCGCCCGGCCGGCGCCCCGCTCACCGTCCTCCCGGTGCCCGTTCGGCCAACTGATCCACTCCGCACCGTCGTTGATCGACTCCACTGTGACCTGCACGACAACACCCTCCACCGAGTTGTCGCCCCCCGGACGGCCTGCCTAGCCTGCTCGGGACGTCCGCTTCGCGGACCTCCGCCGTCGGGACGCCGAGTCCTGTCCACCCGCCGGCCGGCAACCGAGCACCACAGCGGACGGGAGCGGGGGACCCAGGTCAGTGCCCGGCCCGTGCGCTCCCCGCGCCCGGGCCGTGGCTAGGGGTGAAGCCGCTCCACAGGCGGCCGGGCAACCTCAGCCCGAACCCGACAGCTCACCTCGCAGGCGTCGCAGAGGACACTGCCATGCAGAAGCCTGCCCGGCGCAGCGCGCCGCGCCATGCCCGCCCCAGCCACCGCGGTCGCAACGCCGCCTTCGCCGTCACCGGCGTGCTCGCTGTCAGCGGTGCCGGCCTCCTGGGCATTCCCGCGGTGAGCGGGGCCCAGGCGGCCACCGCGCCGACCGTCACCCAGGACAGGCTCGGCCCGGCCACCATGGTCGCGGGCAACGCCTCCGCCGCCTCGCTGACCGTCCACTCCTCGGCCTGCTTCACCGCCAGGACGGTCGGTGTCGGCGTGCGTGACGCGGCCGGCCACAACCTCGACTTCCCCGGCAACCGCACCAACGCGCAGATCTGCCCGGGCGGGCTGACGGTCACCACCGGCTCGCGGACTCTGCCGGCCGGCACCTACACCCAGTTCGGCTTCTGGCAGGACACCGCCGGTGCCTGGCACAACCTGCCCTCGCAGAAGCTCGTGGTCTCGGCCGCCGCCGCCACGCCGGCGCCCGCCCCGACCACCGCACCCACCGCCACCCCGACGCCCGCACCCACCGCCACCCCGACGCCCGCGCCGACCGCGACCCCGTCGCAGACCGCCGCCCCGGGCGCGATACCGGTCGCCGGCAAGAAGCTCACCTGGTCGGACGACTTCAACAGCCTCGACCTGGGCTCCCGCTGGACGGCCGACCGGAGCAGCTCGTACCACTACGGCGACCACAACCCGAACGACAACAAGCTCGACTGGCTGAACAAGAACAACGTCACCGTCTCCGGCGGCGTCGCCACCTTCACCGCCAAGCCGAGCAGCCACACGCTGGAGAACGGCAAGCAGGCCTGGGACACCGGGCTGCTCACCACGGAGTACTCCAGCGAGGGCTTCAAGGTGAAGACCGGCGACTACATCGAGACCCGGGTCAAGCTCCCCGCCGGCACCGGCGCCTGGCCGGCGCTGTGGACCTGGAACGGCACCAGCGGCGCCCACGGTGAGATCGACTCCTTCGAGTACCACACCGACAACCCGAACCTGCTGGAGCTGACCAACCACATCACCCCGGGTCACCTTTACTACACGGACGCCAAGGCGATCGCGAAGGACGGCTGGGTCACCATCGGCACCTACTACGGGGCCACCTCGGTCGACTGGTACGTGAACGGCGCCAAGGTGTTCTCCGACGGCAAGGGCGTCGGCGCCGACTGGGCCGCGTACCCGATCCTCAACCTGTCCCTGAGCGCGGGGCAGTACCACCCCGCGCCGCAGGGCACGGCGCCGATCACCTTCGCCGCGGACTACGTCCGCGTCTACCGGTAGGACCGGCCGTTGCGGACCGCCCGCCCGTCAGTGGCGGGCGGCCTCCACGACCTGGATGCTGAACGGCTGCCGGTTGTCCGTCTCGTTCCGGTCGTCGTCACCGCGCACCGCGACGTAGCCGCCGCTCAGCTCGCCGAGGGGGACGGTGGGGGCGAGCCGGACCGGGATCAGCGCCGTCGCGCTCCGGTACCGCCCCAGGCCGGCCGGGAAGGTGCAGCGCACCCGGTGGCCGTTCTGGAAGTCGTAGCAGTTCTCCGGGAAGTAGGGCTTCTCGGGCGTGACCCCCTCCGGCAGGGTGATCACCACGGTGAACGGGGAGGCCGTCCGGTCCGGGCCGGTGTTGGCGACGAAGGCGTGCACCGTGGTGGTGCCGCCGGGTACGGCGGGGTCCGGATCGATCCGGATCACCTCCAGGTCGGAATCGGAGGCGGAGGGGGCGGCGGAGGCGGCGGGGGCCGCGGGCGCCGCCGGCGCGGTGACCTCCGCCGCCGGGTCGGTCCCCGGGGCCGGATCGGCGTCCGGGCACGCCCACGCGGGACCGGCGGCCAGCGCCGCCAGTGCACACCCGACCGTCAGCGACCTGACGGCCAGCGACCGGCCTGCCGACGGCCCGACCACCGCCCGCCCGACCGCCGGTTCTCCGGCCCCGGGCGCCCCGGCCTCCGCCGACCTGCCGAAGAAACCCCGTACGGACCCTCTGCGCGACATCGTCGCTCACCCTGTCCTTCGCGTTCCGGCGCCCGGCACCGTCGCGGGGCGCGTCCGCATTCAGCGTGACCGACCGGCCCGTCGCGGCCGGGGCAACCCGCCCTCGGGCCGCTCGAACGGGCGAACGCCTCCGCAGGAGGCCGACCGGGTCGACCTCCTGTGCGGGGAAACGCCGGTGACGCCGTGTCAGGGAGCCAGGACCTGCCCCAGCCGGGCCGCGATGTGGTGCATCACCGGTACCAGCGAGGCCGCGCCGGCCTGCTCCTCCAGCGCCCGGATCCGGGCCTCCGGGCCGGAGACCGAGAGGGCCGTCGGGGTCGGTGCGCCCGGTACGGCGAGGGCGATGCAGCGCACCCCGATCTCCTGCTCCTGGTCGTCCACCACGTAGCCGCGCTCGCGCGCCTCGGCCAGCTGGTTCAGCAGCTCCTGCGGGTCGGTCACCGTGAACTCGGTGTGCGCGGGCAGCGGGTTGGGGCCGAGGACGGCGCGGGCCTCGTCCTCCGGCAGCTGGGCCAGCAGGGCCTTGCCGACGCCGGTGCAGTGCGGCTGCACCCGGCGGCCGACCTCGGTGAACATCCGCATCGAGCGCCGCGACTGCACCTGCCCGACGTAGACCACCTCGCCGCCCTCCAGCACGGCCAGGTTGGCCGTCTCGCCGGTGGCCTCCATCAGCTCGGCCAGGTAGGGGCGGGCCCAGCTGCCCAGCAGCCGGCCGGCCGTCTCGCCGAGCCGGATCAGCCTCGGGCCGAGGGTGTAGCGGCGTGCGGTGTCCTGGCGCACATAGCCCTGCTGGACGAGGGTACGAACCAGACGGTGGATGGTGGGCATCGGCAGCCCGGAGGAGGTGGAGAGCTCGCTGAGCGTGGCCACGCCGCCGGAGTCGGCCAGCGCCTCCAGCAGCTGGAAGGCGCGCTCGACGGACTGCACACCGCCGCTCGCGCGGTCCGTGCCCGTCGTCGATGCTGTGTCGGGGGTCGCAACCACCGGCGTTCCCTTCGCTGTCGGGGGAGGAGTAGAGTCCCTGCGATCACCTCAACAAACCGTTGAAATTCTGTATCGCGGAAACTAGTCTCCACCTTACAGAATCGAACCCTCCGGTAGGTGGGTTCAGATCGGTTCAGATCAAGGAAGTTCCCACCGGAACTGCCTTCGCCATGCTCAACCGTCTTAGGAGTGTCCTGCTCATGGCTACAGATCAGGGACCCGCCGGCGCCTCCCCCGCCGCTCCGGTCGTCACTGTCGCCGGTCCGCGCGTCCATCGGGCGGAGGAGGTGCTCACTCCGGAGGCGGTCGCCTTCGTCGTCGGGCTGCACCGCGCCTTCGAGGACCGCCGACAGGAGCTCCTGGCCCGCCGCAAGACCCGCCGCGCGGAGATCGCCCGCGCCGGCGTCCTGGACTTCCTCCCCGAGACGGCCGCCGTGCGCGAAGGCGACTGGACGGTGGCCGAGGCCCCGCGCGCGCTCCAGGACCGCCGGGTCGAGATCACCGGCCCCACCGACCGCAAGATGGTCATCAACGCGCTGAACTCCGGCGCCAGGGTCTGGCTCGCCGACTTCGAGGACGCCACCTCCCCGACCTGGGAGAACGTGGTCAGCGGCCAGATCAACCTGATCGACGCCTTCGAGGGCCGGATCGACTTCACGTCCTCGGCCGGCAAGGCCTACACCCTCAAGCCCGCCGCCGAACTCGCCACCGTCGTGGTCCGCCCGCGCGGCTGGCACCTGGACGAGAACCACCTGCTGGTCGACGGCAAGCCGGTGGCCGGCGCCTTCCTCGACTTCGGGCTCTACTTCTTCCACAACGCGGCCCGGCTGACCGCCCGCGGCGCCGAGGACCCCAACTCCGGCCCGTACTTCTACCTCCCGAAGACCGAGAGCCACCTCGAAGCCCGGCTCTGGAACGACGTCTTCACGCACGCCCAGGCCGCCCTCGGCATCCCGCACGGCACCGTCCGTGCCACCGTGCTGATCGAGACCATCACGGCCGCGTTCGAGATGGAGGAGATCCTCTACGAGCTGCGCGACCACGCCGCCGGGCTCAACGCCGGCCGGTGGGACTACCTGTTCTCGATCGTCAAGAACTTCCGCGACGCCGGCGAGCACTACATCCTGCCGGACCGCAACACCGTCACCATGGCGTCCCCCTTCATGGCCGCCTACACCCGGCTGCTGGTGCAGACCTGTCACCGCCGCGGCGCCCACGCGATCGGCGGCATGGCCGCCTTCATCCCCAGCCGCAAGGACCCGGCGGTCAACGCGGCCGCCCTGGAGAAGGTCAAGGCCGACAAGGACCGCGAGGCCGGCAACGGCTTCGACGGCTCCTGGGTCGCCCACCCGGACCTCGTGCCCGTCGCCCGCGCCTCCTTCGACGCCGTCCTCGGGGACCGCCCGAACCAGAAGGACAACCCCGGCCCGGCCGAGCCCGTCACCGCAGCCCAGCTGCTCGACATCGCCGGCGCCGGCGGCACCTGCACCCACGCGGGCCTGCACAACGCCGTCCAGGTCGGCGTCCGCTACATCGAGGCCTGGCTGCGCGGCCTCGGCGCCGTCGGCATCTTCAACATGATGGAGGACGCCGCCACCGCCGAGATCTCCCGCTCGCAGATCTGGCAGTGGATCAACAACGGCGTCGTGCTCTCCGACACCGGGGAGAAGGCCACCGCCGAGCTCGTGCGCCGCCTGGTGGCCGAGGAGCTCGCCGGGCTCCGGGCCGAGCTGGGCGACGAGGCCTACGCCGGCGGGCGTTGGCGCGAGGCCGCCAAGCTCTTCGAACAGGTCTCCCTGGCCGAGGAGTTCGCGGACTTCCTGACCCTCCCCGCGCTTCCCCTGCTGGGCTGAGCCCCAATCTATCCAGTACGGAAGAGGCTGCCGCCTGCCAGGCTGTAGCACTCCTCCCGCTCCATTGCTCCGTTCCGTACGGCGACGAATCCACCGTCTTCCCATCGCCGTACGGAACGGCCTCTCCCCCTCCCGAGGACCCCCGTGCCCCGCATCTTCTTCAACGGCCAGGCCATGGTCGGCGGCCCGTTCCACGCCTCCGTCGCCGACGCCCTGGTCGGCCCCGTCCGCACCGCGCCCGGCTACCGCTTCTTCTCCATCGGCGACGTCTGCCCCGGCCTGCACCCGGACCCGGCCGCCGACACCGCGATCGAGGGCGAGCTGTACGACATCACCCTCGAACACCTCCGCGACGTCATCCTGCCGGGCGAGCCCCGTGAGCTCGAACTCGGCGTCATCGAGCTGGACGACGGATCCGCCTGCCTCTCGATGCTGCTGGCCCGGGGCGAGGCCGACCGCGGCGTGCACCGTGAGATCACCCACCACGGCGGCTGGCGCGCCTACCTCGCCACCCTGGGCCGCACGGCCTGAGCCGGTCCGCCGGTACGCCGGCCCCCGTCAGCCGGCCCCGGGTCCGTCAGCCGTCCCCGGTCTGCGGCCCCGCCCGACCAGGGCGTCGCCGAGAGGGCTGCGGCGGTACAGGACGCTGCGCCCGTGCCGGGTGCGGTCCAACAGGCCGGCGGCGGCGAGCGCACCGAGGTGGCGGCTGACCGCGCCGGGCGTGACGCCCAGCCGGTGGGCGAGTTCGGTGGTGCTGGCGGGGGACTCCAGCAGGAGGAGCAGCCTGGTCCGCGGCGCGCCGATCAGCCCGGTCAGCGGCCCGGCCGCCGGCCCCGCGGCCCCCGCCGGCTCCCCGCGGTGGCCGCCGCCCAGACCCTCGGCCATGGTGGCCTTCCCGCGTGCGGGGTACGTGATCAGCGGCGGCCCCACCTGGGTGATGTCGGTCTGCGCGCCGAGCCCGAACAGCGTCGGGATCAGCACCAGCCCCCGCCCGGCGACGTCCACCGAGGCGCCCACGGCCTGCACGGCCGGATGGGGATCGGTGAGCCGCAGCACCCCCGCGCACCAGGAGAGCCGCGCGTCGAGGTCGGCGAAGAGCCCCTCCGCGCCGCGCTCCGAGAGCATCCGGCCCCGGTACGCGATGTCCGCCTCCAGCACCGACCGCGCCCGCGGCCACCAGACGGGGGCGAGGCAGCGCGTCCAGTACGCCTCCAGCGCCTCGGCCACCCGGGCGGTGAGCGCCGCCGGGTCGTCCACGAGCTCCGCGAGCACGGGCGGCAGCGGGCTCCCGTCGCCCCGGTACGCGGCGAGCACGTCGGCGCGCACCACCTCCGGCGGTGTGGCCGCCAGCCGGGCGAGTTCGGCGGTGAACTCCGGACGGGGCGCCGGCGGACGGGGCGTGAGGAAGTCCGGCACGAAGCCGACCGGCGCGATCAGCGACTCCAGCAGAGCGGTGTCCAGCGTCTCGTACCGGGACCGCCAGGCCGCGATCCACGGCCGGTGCTCCGGGTAGCGGGCGGCGAACCGCCGGGTACGAAGGCTCAGCACGGTCTCCTGGAGCGGCGAGTACGCGAACCAGGTGGCGGCGAGGTCGTCAACATCGAAGCGGAACTCGAACATTGACCGCAACGGTAAAAGAATTCCGCCCGCCCGGGAACCCCGCTGTCCTTCTGTCATGACCTCCACCGCGGTGCGCCCCGCTGCTCTCGGCCGCCTACTGCCGGACGATCCGCTCCTGCGCCGGCTCGTCCTGATGAGCCTGGTGAACACCGTCGGGGACGGCCTCTTCGTGACGGTGAGCGTCCTGTTCTTCACCCGCTCCGTCGGCCTGACGCCGGGCCGGGTGGCACTCGGCCTCACCGTGGCCGGCGTCTGCGGCGTGCTCGCCGGCGTGCCGATGGGGCGGCTGGCCGACCGGGTCGGCAGCAAGCGGCTGCTGCTGGTGGTCGGGCCGCTGGAGGCCGCGGCGGTGCTCGGCTACGCGTTCGTGCACTCCTTCGCGGCCTTCGTGGCACTGGCCTGTGCGGCGACGGTGCTGGAGCGCGGTGCGGTGGCGGTGCGCAGCGCGCTGATCGCCCGGGCGCTGCCCGCCGAGGGGCAGGTCCGCGCCCGGGCGTTGCTGCGCTCGGTGATGAACGCGGGCCTCGTCGTCGGCTCCGGCGGTGCGGCCCTCGCGCTGCAGGCCGATGCGTACGCCGGGTACGTGACGATGATGGTGCTGGACGCGGCGAGCTTCCTGGGTGTGACGGCGCTGCTGGCCGGCCTGCCCGTGCCGGCCGGGCCGGTCCGTGCGGCGGGCGCCGCCGGGGGGCCGGCGAAGCGGCGCACCGCGCTGCGGGACGGCCGGTACCTGCTGGTCACCGGGCTGCACGCGGTGCTGGAGCTCCAGCTCGCGGTGCTCACGGTGGGCCTCCCGCTCTGGATCGTGCTGGGCACGGACGCGCCGCCGGGGGTGGTCTCCGCGGTGAACGTGGCCAACTGCCTGCTGGTGGTGCTGTTCCAGGTCCGGGCGAGCCGGGGGGTGACGGACGTGGCGAGCGCGGCGTCGGCCTGCGCGCGTGGCGCGCTGCTGCTGGCGGGCGCCTGCCTGGTGTACGCGGCCGCGCAGTCCGGCCCGGCGGCCCTGGCGGCCGGGGTGATCCTCGCGGGGGCCCTGGTGCACAGCCTGGGTGAGCTGCTGACCTCGGCCGGCGGCTGGACGCTCAGTCTGGAGCTGGCCGATCCGCAGGCGCACGGCGAGTACCAGGGGGTGTTCATGAGCGGGCAGGCGGCCGCCCACGTGATCGGCCCGTTGGTGATCACCGTGACGGCGGTCGACCACGGCGGTGCCGGATGGGTGGTGCTGGCGGGGCTGTTCGCCCTGGCGGGGCTGGCCCTGCCGGCGGCCGTCCGCGGGCCGGTGCGCGCCGGGTAGCCCGGCCGGCCCGCGCCCCACGGGGGTGGGAGCGGGCCGGCGGGGTGTGCGCGGGCACGCCACAGCCCCGGACCCTCGCCGTGGGTCCGGGGCTGTGTTCCGCACGCCGTCCTGAGGGGGGCGGCGGGCGGAGTCCGGGTGACGCACCGTCCCTGGGCGGCCCGGAGTTCGGGGGGTAGTGCGGAGCGGTCCTCCGGAGGGGCCCTCCGGAGGGGACCGTGCACTACACCGGGCGGGCGGCCAGCTCCTTGGCGGCGCGGGCGCAGGCCTGGGCGATCCGGTCCTCGTTCACGGTGGTCAGCTGCCCCTTCTCGACCACGGCGTTGCCGTTGACGAAGAGGGTGGCCAGCGGCGGCAGCGCGCCGAGGGTGAGGGCGGCGACCGGGTCGGCGATCGAGGAGTGCATGATCCCGTCGATCTTCCAGAGCGCGAGGTCCGCGAGCTTGCCGACCTCGATGGAGCCGATCTCGTTCTGCCGGCCGAGCACCCGGGCGCCGCCCATGGTGCCCAGGCGCAGGGCCTGCCGGCCGGTGAGCGCGGTCGGGTAGCCGTGCAGGCGGTTGATCAGCAGCGCGTTGCGCAGCTCGGTGCCCAGCTCGCCGGACTCGTTGGAGGCGGTGCCGTCCACGCCGAGGCCGACCGGCACACCGGCCTTGAGCATGTCGGGGACGCGGGCGATGCCGGCGGCGAGGCGGGCGTTGGAGGACGGGCAGTGGGCGACGCCGGTGCCGGTCTCGGCGAACTTGGCGATGTCGGAGTCGTTCATGTGGACGCAGTGCGCCATCCAGACGTCCTCGCCCAGCCAGCCCACCGACTCGAAGTAGTCGGTCGGGCCCATGCCGAACAGCTCCTTGCAGAACGCCTCCTCCTCGGCGGTCTCCGAGCCGTGGGTGTGCAGCCGCACGCCCAGGCGGCGGGCCAGCACGGCGGACTCGCGCAGCAGCTCGGTGGAGACCGAGAAGGGGGAGCAGGGCGCGAGGGCGATCTGCAGCATCGAGTCGGGGGAGGCGTCGTGGTACCTGGCGACGGCCTCCTCGGAGGCGATGAGGATGTCCTCGGTCTTCTCGACGGCGTGGTCGGGCGGCAGGAAGCCGTCCTTCTTGCTGCGGTCCATCGAGCCGCGCAGCGCGGTGAAGCGCATGCCGAGCTCCTGGACGGCCTCGATCTCGGCGCCGAGGATGTCGCCGCCGTCCTCGGGGAACACGTAGTGGTGGTCCGAGGCGGTCGTACAACCGGACTTGAGCAGCGCGGCGGCCGAGCCCTGCGCGGCGGCGTGGACGAGCCTGTCGTCGATCCGGGCCCAGGTCGGGTAGAGGGCGACCAGCCAGTCGAAGAGGATGTTGTCCTGGGCGAGGCCGCGGGTGATCCACTGGTAGAAGTGGTGGTGGGTGTTGACCAGGCCAGGGGTGACGAGGTGGCCCTCGCCGTTGATCCGGCGTACCACGTTGTCCAGCCACTGCGGGGCGGGGCCGTCGCCGACCGACTCGATCCTGTTGCCGAGGATGACCACGTGGCCGCGGGCGTACTCGGTGTCGTTGGCGTCGACCGTCGCGATCGCGACGTTCTCGATGACGATCCGCTGGTCGGCGGGCGGAGGCTGGACTGCCATGGGGAACTCCTATGGGGGAGGCCGGGCGGGCATGGGGCGCATGCCCGCCCGGTGGGTCAGGACGGTGTCGCCGTCGGCACCGTCGTGCCGGGTGTTCCGTCGGCCGGCGACCGGCGGGCGACCCCGACGTGGTGGAAGAGCAGGTTGAGCAGGACGGCCATCACGCAGCCGGCCGATATCCCGGAGTGCATGAGGGTGCGGACGGCCTCCGGGAACGCGTCGTAGAAGGTCGGGACGGCGATCGGGATGATGCCGACGCCGAGCGAGACGGACACCAGGATGGTGTTCGAGCTGGACTCCATCCCGGCCTCCGCGAGGGTGCGGATCCCGCTCGCCGCGACCGTGCCGAAGAGCACGATCCCGGCGCCGCCGAGGACGGGCTGCGGTACGAGGGAGACGACCGAACCGAGCACGGGGAAGAGCCCGAGCACGATCAGGATGCCTCCGCCGGCCGCGACCACGAAGCGGCTGCGGATCTTCGTCAGCGCCACCAGCCCGATGTTCTGGGCGAAGGCGCTGGCGGCGAAGCCGTTGAAGACCGGGCTGAGCGCGGTGGCCAGTCCGTCGGCCCGCAGGCCGGCGGCGAGGACGGGCTCGTCGGCCTCACGGTCGACGATCTTGCCGAGCGCCAGCATGTCGGCGGTGGACTCGGTCATCGAGACCACCATGACGATGCAGAGCGAGGCGATCGCGGCCGCGTCGAACAGCGGTGCGCCGAAGTGGAACGGGGAGGGGAGCGCGAAGACCTTCGCGTCCTGGACCGGGCCGAAGTCGGCCAGGCCCAGCGGGAAGGCGAGCAGGGTGCCGATCGCCAGTCCTATGAGCAACGAGAGCTGCTGCCAGAAGCCGCGCAGCAGCCGGTTGCAGAGCACCACCGCGACGAGGGTGATCGCGGCGAGGCCGATGGCCCGCACGGAGCCGTATCCGGGGGCGCCCGGCGAGCCGCCGCGCGCCCAGTTCACCGCCACCGGGAGCAGGGACACCCCGATGAGGGTGATCACGGTGCCCTGGACGACCGGCGGGAAGAACCTGATGAGCTTGCAGAAGTACGGTGCCGCGAGGAAGCACAGGACCCCCGCGACGATCACCGCGCCGAAGATCACCGGGAGGGCGTCCTTCGGCCCGTGCTCCTTGGCGATGGCGATCATGGGAGCGACGCCCGCGAACGAGACGCCGTTCACGAACGGCAGCCGCGCTCCGATCTTCCAGAGGCCGAGGGTCTGGAGCAGGGTGGCCAGCCCGGCGGTGAACAGGCTGGCCGAGATGAGCAGGGCGAGCTCGGTGGGGGAGAGCCCCACGCAAGCACCGACGATGAGCGGGGGAGCGACGACTCCCGCGTACATCGCGGCGACGTGCTGCAGGCCGGTGGTGATGAGCTTCACCGGTGGCAGCAACTCGTCCACGGGGTGGGTTTCCGGTCCGGACGGCTTGCCGGGGAGGCTGCTTGACGCACCGTCCGGACCAGAAGATCTTGCAGGGGTGGAACCGCCGTCTGTGCTGCTGGTGTTGCTGGGTGCCATGTCGAGCCCCTCTTGTACCCGTGGCTCGCGGCGCGCCCGTGGCGCTGGAGACTGGCTGGCAATGCCCTGGCCGAGGGCGGGACGGCGGTGCAAGGGTCCCTCGGCCGGCCTCCCCAGCGCCCCGGGCCGGCCGCCGTGAGGCGGGCACGATCTCCGGTGGGTGGGGGGTGGAGAAACAGGTGGTGCAGGTGGTGCGGGTGGAGCGGGTGTTTCCGGCCGCCCGGCAGCGGCCGGCCCGTGGGGGCCGGAGGGTGCAGCGGTGCCGGGCGGGGGCATGAGGGTGATGAGGTCAGGCGACCGGGATGACCGGGACGACGCCCTCGCGGTGCACGGTGCCCTCGATCAGGCCGTACATCCGGTCGGCGGCGTAGTAGACCTCGTTGTCGTTCTTGAGGCCGAACGGCTCCAGGTCGACGAGGAAGTGGTGCTTGTTGGGGAGTTCGAGGCGGACCTCGTCCACCTCGGCGCGGTTGTTCAGGACGCGGGTGCCCATCGCGTGCAGGGTCTGCTGCAGCGAGTACGAGTAGGTCTCCGCGAAGGCCTCCAGCATGTGGCGCCGCACGTGGGCGTAGGAGCGGTTCCAGTTGGGCTGGGCCTCGCCGTCACGCCCGTTGAAGCCGTACTTCCAGCGTGCCGTCACCTGGGTGGCGAGGATGCGGTCGTACGCCTCCTGGAGGGTGGTGTACTTGTCCTTGATGTAGCCCCAGAACTCCGAGTTGGTGGAGTTCATCACGATGAGGTCCTTGAGGCCCGAGATGACCTGGACGTTCTCGCCGTCGTAGACGATCTCGGTGGTGCGGGTCTCCTGCCCGTTGCGGACGAAGGAGTGGCCGACCTCCTCGGAGCCGATGAAGCGCGCCGAGTTGTCCGGCGTCTTGATCCGGTCCCAGGCGTACTCCTCGATCCGGATCCGGGCGCTGTGCACCACACCGCGCTCGGTGTCGTCCACGAAGTGCCGCGCCAGGGTGATGCCGAACTGCTCCGCCGACTCGATCCCGTACTCCTTCGCGAAGGCGTACACGGTGTTCTTCGTCGTGTCGGTGGGCAGGCAGTTGGCGTTCGACCCGGTGAGGTGGACGTCCTCGAACTCGCCCTGGAGGGAGACCGAGACGTTCAGGTCCTTGATCTCGTGACGGGTCGAGTCACGGTAGATCCGGACGATGCGGTTCTCCGCCTTGCCGTACTGGTTCTGACCGAGCACGTGGGCCATGACATGGCTCCCAATCAATGAGGCGGTCTAGCTTCCGCGGTAGACCGAGTATCCGAACGGGTTGAGCAGCAGCGGCACGTGGTAGTGGTGCTGCGCGGGCGCGACCGTGAAGACGATCGAGACCTCGGGGAAGAACGGCGTCTCGTCCGACTTCGCCGCGTAGTACGCGGCGGTGTCGAAGAGCAGCCGGACGACCGAGCCCGCCTCCACGGCCGGCAGGTCCTTGGCCCGGCCGTCGGAGTCCGTGGCGGAGGTGCCGAGCACCTTCCAGCCACCCTCGGTGTGCAGTGCGAGCTCGACCGGGACACCCTCGGCCGGGCGGCCGAGGCTGGTGTCGAGCACGTGGGTGGAGATGCCAGTCATGGGTGAAGTGACCTTACTGATGGCAGATGTGACTTTACGTCGGAAAGAACTGACGGTACGTCAGGCGCGTGGCCGTCAGGCCTCGTCGAGCAGGCGGTTGATGCGGATGTCGTTGATCTTCCGCAGCTCGCCCCGGACGATCTCCGCCTCGGTGGCGGCGTCGTTGGGGAAGCGCTCGCGCAGGGCGGCGAGCATCGTGTCCGCGGTGCGGCCGGTCGCGCAGATCAGGAACACGTGGCCGAACTTGGCCTCGTAGGCGGCGTTGGCCTCGTGCAGTTCGTCGAGGAGTGCGGTGTCCACTCCCCTGATGCCGGCCTGTTCGCGCTCGGAGGTGGCGTCGCCGGTCTTGGGCTTGCCGATCCGGGCGTGGCCGGCCATCGCGTCGTGCAGGTCGTCGGCCGCGAGTGCGGCCATGGCCGACGCGTTGGCGTCGAGCAGGGCCGCGCGGTCGGACCACGGGCGGGCCGCCGCGACGGCGTCGGCCCAACGGGGGCTGGAGCAGACCTCCAGCAGGATCGCCCTCAGCTCGGCGGCGTCGGCCGTCGCCAGGGCCTCAAGGGCGTGGGGGTGGTTGGTCACGGGTGGACCTCCTGAAGAGTGGTGCCACCCGCACAAGCTAGATCCACCCACCCGGGCCGTCAACACTTTGTTTAACGGTTGGTGGTTACGTTTTGAACGGGCCCCGGTTGCCGGGCCGTTTCGTGTGCGATGAGACAAGTGTGCCCCGCCGGGGGCTGGTGAAGACTGGCCGGACCGGCAGGGGCACCCCCGGACACGCCCGCAGGGGCGCGTCCGTTCGTACTCAGCTGGACTTCGAGCCGTCCTGGCGGTTGAGGTAGTTGTACACGGTGAAGCGGCTCACGCCCAGCGCCGTGGCGACCGTCTCCACCCCGTGGCGGACGGTGAAGGCGCCCCGCTCCTCCAGCAGGGCGACCACCCGCTGCTTCTCCCCGCGGTCCAGCTCGGACAGCGGGCGGCCGTCGAACTGGCGGGTCATCTCGGCCAGCAGGCGGTCCAGCGCACTGCTCAGGTGGGGCAGCCGGACGGCCAGTGCCGGGACGCCCTCCCACTCCAGGACGACGTCCTCGGCCTTGGCCTCGTCCAGCGGGACGGGCGTCGCGCCGACGGCGGCCAGCAGCGGCTTTATCGCCGCGGAGAGCGGGTGTTCCAGGTGCTCGGTCATGGCGTACCGCCCTCCTCGCCGAGGACGCTGACCTGGACGGAGATCCGGGTCGCGCCGGCGTCCAGGGTGTTCCGGAGCAGCTTGGTCACGGCGGCCAGGACCTCCTCGGCCTCGCCCTCCGCGCCGGTGCCGAAGGGGCCGACCGAGACGGCCAGGCCGGCCTCGTCGACCACCTTGCGGGCCGCCACCGCGTGCTCCGGGAACGTGTCCAGTTCGAACGGTTCTGTCGTGAACTCCACCATCAATCGCACCCGCTCACTCTAGCGAGCGGGTGCGGGCGGGGTCAGGGGCTGGTCGATCGAACAGCGGCCGGGCCTGGGGCGGAGCGCTCCGGAGAGGCTTCAACAAATTGTTGCGGCGGTCTTGACACCCGATCGGCGCTCCGGACATGCTTCCACCAAGCAGAATCCCTCTTCCGGATCGTGGAAGTTGCGGATGAAGGAAGAGAGTGAGAGGTGATTGACGTGACGGCCGCCGCCCAGCACAGCTTCACGGTCAACCTGTCGATCCTGTTCAGCGAGCTGCCGCTCCTGGAGCGTCCGGCCGCAGCCGCCGCCGCCGGCTTCACCGCCGCCGAGCTGTGGTGGCCGTTCGGCGAGGAGCACGCCCCGTCGGAGGCCGAGCAGGACGCGCTCCGCAAGGCCTTCACCGACGCCGGCGTACAGCTCACCGGCCTCAACTTCCTGGACGACCTGAGCAGGGGCGCCCGCGGTACCGTCTCCGTGCCGGCCGAGCGGGAGCGCTTCCGGGCCAACGTCCCGGTCGCCGCCGGGCTCGCCTCCTCCCTCGGCACCAAGGCGCTCAACGCCCTCTACGGCAACCGGGTCGAGGGTGTGGACCCGGCCGAGCAGGACGCGCTCGCGCTGGAGAACCTCGTCCTCGCAGCCCGGGCCGCCCACGAGATCGGCGCGGTCCTGCTGATCGAGGCGCTGAACCGGCCGGAGTCCCCGGACTACCCGCTGGTCTCCGCCGCCGCCGCCGTCGAGGTCGTCGACAAGGTGAACGCCGCGACCGGCCTCGGCAACGCGAAGTTCCTCTGCGACCTGTACCACCTGGCCAAGAACGGCGAGGACCTGGCGGCCGTCATCGACACCTACGCCGACCGCTTCGGCCACGTGCAGATCGCCGACAACCCGGGCCGCAACGAGCCCGGCACCGGCGGGCTGGACTTCGAGGACCTCTTCGCCCGCCTCGCCGCCGCCGGTTACACCGGCCGGATCGGCCTGGAGTACCGCCCCTCCACCGGCGTCAGCGCCGACAGCTTCGAGTGGCTCCCGCGCGAGCTGCGCCCGTCCCACTGACGCGCGCCGCCGAACCGGCCCTCGGTACCCCACACCCCTCCACGTACAAAGGAACCACGCGATGAGCCGCAAGATCGCCTTCATCGGCCTCGGCATCATGGGCAGCCCGATGGCCGCCAACCTGGTCAAGGCCGGCCACCACGTCACCGGGTACAACCTCACCCAGCCGCAGATCGACGCCCTGGTCGCGGCCGGCGGCCACGGTGCGACCAGCATCGCGGACGCGGTGAAGGACGCCGAGGTCGTCATCACGATGGTCCCCGCCGACCCGCACGTCGAGCAGGCCATCCTGGGCGAGGGCGGTGTGCTGGAGAACGTGAAGGCCGGCACCCTCGTGATCGACATGTCGAGCATCACGCCGCAGACCTCGATCAAGGTCGAGGCCGCCGCCAAGGAGAAGGGCGTCCGCACCCTGGACGCCCCGGTCTCCGGCGGCGAGGCCGGTGCCGTCGAGGCCGTGCTGTCGATCATGGTCGGTGGCGCCGCCGAGGACTTCGCCGAGGCGAAGCCGCTGTTCGACGCGCTGGGCACCACGGTCGTCCACGTCGGCCCGGCCGGCGCCGGCCAGACCGTCAAGGCCGCCAACCAGCTGATCGTCGCCGTCAACATCCAGGTCCTGGCCGAGGCCGTGGTCTTCCTGGAGAACGCCGGCGTCGACCTCGGCGCCGCGCTGGACGTGCTCGGCGGCGGCCTGGCGGGTTCCACGGTGCTCAACCGCAAGAAGGCGAACATGCTGGACCGCGAGTTCGCCCCCGGCTTCCGCATCGACCTGCACCACAAGGACATGGGCATCGTCACCGACGCCGCCCGCGCCGTGGGCGCGGCCCTGCCGGTCGGCGCGGTCGTCGCCCAGCTGGTCGCCTCGGCCCGTGCCAACGGCGACGGCTCCCTGGACCACTCGGCGCTGCTGCGCGGCGTCGAGCGGCTGTCGGGCCGCGAGGTCAAGTAGCCCACGCGTCGCCCGCCGCCGCCCTTCCCGGGCGCGCGGTGCGCGACACCCTCCGGGGCCGGGGTGGTGAGACCCCGGCCCCGGGCCGGGGCGGTCGAGCCCCGGCACCACAGACTCCTCCTGGTGGCGTGTACCTATCCGGTCGTGCCCGCGCCACCAGGAGGCCAGGCCCGATCGGCAGGCGGGCTGGGGCTCATCCGCCTCCTGCCGATCGTCCAAGCCGGTGACGCGCACTCCCTGTCGGGGGCACTTCGGTCGTGCCGTTGCGCGTCGCCCGGCCCCCTCCTTCGCCGAGGGGAGCCCCTCGTACGTCGGAAGCGGGACGAGGGGAACGGCGGGGAGGGGGCCGCCCCCAACCGAACCCGGGCCGCCACGGCCGCCAGGGCACATGCTTGACGAACCATCGCCAGACCCGTCCGGAAGTGAGGCCCACGCCATGCCCGCCACCCCCACCCAGGGCCATGTGGTCGTAGCTCCCGACAAGTTCAAGGGCACCCTGGAGGGAGCCGAGGTCGCCGCCCGGATCGCCGCCGGAATCCGCCGCGCCGCGCCCGGCGCCGACGTCCGCGAACTGCCCGTCGCCGACGGCGGCGAGGGCACCCTGGCCGCCGCGCTGGCGGCCGGCTTCACCCGGATCCCGGCCAAGGTGGCCGGCCCCACCGGCCTGCCCGTGGACGCGGCGCTCGCCGTCCGGGGCGACACCGCCGTGGTCGAGCTGGCGCAGTCCTCCGGTCTCGCCCGCCTGCCCGGCGGCCGGACCGCCCCGCTCGCGGCCGGCTCCTACGGCGTCGGCCAGCTGATCGGCCGGGCGGTCTCCCTGGGTGCCAAGCGGATCGTGCTCGGCCTCGGCGGCAGCGCCTGCACCGACGGCGGCGCGGGCATGGTCCAGGCGCTGGGCGTCTCGCTGCTGGACGCCGACGGCGCCGAGCTGCCGCCCGGCGGCGCCGCGCTGCGCCGGCTGGCCCGGCTGGACCTCGGCCCGCTGGCCACCGGGACACCGGCGGCGGGGCTCACCGGGGTCGAGGTCGTGGTGGCCTGCGACGTGGACAACCCGCTGCTCGGCCGGCGCGGCGCGACCGCCGTCTACGGCCCGCAGAAGGGCGCCGACGGCGACGACCTGGTGATCCTGGAGGAGGGCCTGACCCGCTTCGCCGACGTCGTCGGCGAGGCCGTCGGACGGGACTTCCGCGACGCCCCCGGCGCCGGGGCCGCGGGCGGGGTGGGCTTCGCCGCCCTCGCCCTGCTCGGCGCCACCATGCGACCCGGCATCGAGCTCATGCTCGAACTGCTGGGTTTCGACGAGGCCGTGCGTGGGGCACGCCTCGTCGTGACCGGCGAGGGCTGCCTGGACGCTCAGACGCTCCATGGCAAGGCACCCGCCGGAGTTGCCGCGGCGGCCGCCCGGGCGGGGGTTCGGGTGGCCGCTGTGGCAGGGCGGCTGGAACTGTCGGAGCGCGAGTGGCGGGCGGCGGGGTTCGCCGCCGCCTACGCCCTCACCGACCTGGCCGAACAGCCCGGGGACAGCATGACCAAGGCGGCCGAGCTGGCCGAGGTCGCGGGGGAGCGGCTCGCGGCCGCGCTCCTGGCCCGCTAGCGACCCGTACGCCTCTCGTACGTTCCTCCATTGACGTTTTGTTGAAGGCGGCCCTAGGCTCCGGGCAATCCTTCGACGAAGTCCTCAACTCTTCTTCAGGCAACCGCTCTTTCAGGTTTCGGAGGCCCCCCATGCCCTTCAGTGACACCGTGGTGATCCGCTCCCGCCGGGTGGTCCTGCCGGACGGCGAGCGTCCCGCGGACGTGCTGATCCGGGACGGGCGGATCGAGCAGATCGCCGAGCACGGCTCCCTCCTGGCCGGCGACCAGCACCTGACCGACCTCGGCGACACCGCCCTGCTCCCCGGCCTGGTCGACACCCACGTGCACGTGAACGAGCCCGGCCGGACCGAGTGGGAGGGCTTCGCCACCGCCACCCGGGCCGCCGCCGCCGGCGGTGTCACCACCGTCATCGACATGCCGCTCAACTCCGTCCCGCCCACCACCACGGTGGACGGCCTGGAGGCCAAGCGGAAGGTCGCCGAGGGCCAGGCCTGGATCGACCTCGGCTTCTGGGGCGGCGCCGTTCCCGGCAACGTCCCCGACCTCGAACCGCTGCACCGCGCCGGCGTGTTCGGCTTCAAGAGCTTCCTCGCACCCTCCGGCGTGGACGAGTTCCCGCACGTCGAGCAGGCCGACCTGGAGGCCGCGCTGGCCGAGCAGGCCCGGATCGGCGCACTGGCGATCATCCACGCCGAGGACCCGGCCGTCCTGGACGCCGCCCCGCAGCAGCCCGGCGTCCACTACCGGGACTTCCTGGCCTCCCGCCCCGCCGACGCGGAGACCGCGGCCGTGGCCCGGCTGCTGGACACCGCGCGCCGCACCGGCGCCCGCGTCCACATCCTGCACGTCTCCTCCGCCGCCGTGCTGCCGCTGCTGCGCCAGGCCCGGGAGGACGGCGTCCGGGTCACCGCCGAGACCTGTCCGCACTACCTCACCCTCGCGGCCGAGGAGGTCCCGGACGGCGACACCGCCTTCAAGTGCTGCCCGCCGATCCGCGACGAGTCCAACCGCGACGCGCTCTGGGCGGCCCTGGCCGCCGGCGAGTTCATCGCGGTCGTCTCCGACCACTCGCCGTCCACCCCCGAGCTCAAGCTGCTGCCCGAGCTCGGCGGCAGCGGCGACTTCGCCGCCGCCTGGGGCGGCATCGCCTCCCTCCAGCTCGGCCTGCCGGCGATCTGGACCGAGGCCCGGCGCCGCGGCCACACGCTCGGCGACGTCGTCCGCTGGATGGCGAGCGGCCCGGCCTCCCTGGTCGGCCTCACCGGGACCAAGGGCGCCATCGCCGTCGGCCACGACGCCGACCTGGTCGCCTTCGACCCGGACGCCGACTTCGCCGTGCACGCCGCCGAGCTGCACCACCGCAACCCCGTCACCCCGTACGCGGGCCGGACGCTGACCGGCGCCGTGCGCACGACCTGGCTCCGCGGCCGGGTCGTCGACGTCACGGCCGAGCCGTTCGGCCGCCAGATCACCCGCCCGGTCACCCGTCACGAGGAGTCTCAGTGAGCACCGTCAACACCCCGAGCGCTCCGTTCACCGAGCTGGTCAACCTGGCCTCCCGGCTGCTCGGCGCCGGCGTCGTCGCCACCAACGAGGACACCTTCGCGGACGCGGAGAACCTGCTGGTCGCCAAGCCCGCCGAGTTCCGCGCGCACACCTTCGGCCACAAGGGCCAGATCATGGACGGCTGGGAGTCCAAGCGCCGCCGCGGCGTCAGCGCCGAGCAGCCGCACCCCACCGACGAGGACCACGACTGGACGATCGTGCGGCTCGGCGTCGGCGGCGTCGTCCGCGGGCTGGTCGTCGACACCGCGCACTTCACCGGCAACTACCCGGAGAGCGCCTCGGTCGAGGCCGCGGCCGTCCCCGGCCACCCGTCGCCGGAGGAGCTGGCCGCGGCCGAGTGGGTCGAACTGCTGCCGCGCACCCCGCTCCAGGGCGACACCGCGCACGAGTTCGCCGTCGACAACGGCACCCGCTTCACGCACGTACGCCTCAACATCTTCCCGGACGGCGGCGTCGCCCGGCTCCGCGTGCACGGCGAGGTGCTGCCCGACCCGCGCGAACTGGACGGCCTCACCTTCGACCTGGCCGCCCAGGAGTACGGCGGGGTGGCCGAGGCGGCGTCCGACCGCTACTTCTCCTCCCCGCACAACCTGAACGCTCCCGGTCGCGCCTCCGTCATGGGCGAGGGCTGGGAGACCCGGCGTCGGCGCGACAAGGCCAACGACTGGGTGCAGATCGCCCTGGCCGGGGGCGGCGAGGTCCTGGCAGCCGAGGTGGACACCACCCACTTCGTCGCCAACGCCCCCGGCTGGGCCGACCTGACCGGCTACGACGCCTCGGCGGGCGGCGACCCGTCGCAGGATCGCGACGGCTGGTTCGAGATCCTGCCCCGCACCCGCCTCCAGCCCGACACCCGCCACCGCTTCCGGCTCGACGTCGGCCGCCCCGTCACGCACGTCCGGATCAACGTCTACCCGGACGGCGGCCTCGCCCGGCTCCGCCTCACCGGCCGCCTCACCGAGGCCGGCCGCGCCGCCCTCGCGCTGCGCTGGTTCAACGCCGTCCCGGCCGCCGAGGCCGTCGCGGCGCTCACCGAGGCCGGACTGGCCGCCGACGAGGCCGCCGCCCTGGCCGCCGCCCGCCCGCTGGCGGACCGGGCCGCGGCCGCCACCGCCGTCGCCGCGCTCCGGCCGGCCGACGGCCCGGACGGCGAGCACTCCTCCCGCCGCCGCTCCGCCGTCTGGCGCCTGCTCGGCATCTGAGCATCCTTCACCTGAGGCACAGTCACCTCACCCTCCACGCAACGCCTTTATCGACACCCGAAGGACCCCCCATGTCCAAGATCCTGACCACGGAGTCCGGCGCGCCCGTCGCCGACAACCAGAACTCGGCGTCGGCCGGCGAGTACGGCCCGCTGCTCATCCAGGACCAGCAGCTCCTGGAGAAGCTCGCCCGGTTCAACCGCGAGCGCATCCCGGAGCGCGTCGTGCACGCCCGCGGCTCCGGCGCGTACGGCTACTTCGAGGTGACCGACGAGGTTTCGCAGTACACCAGGGCCGCCTTCCTCTCCGAGGTCGGCAAGCGCACCGAGCTGTTCCTGCGCTTCTCCACCGTGGCCGGCAACCTGGGCTCCAGCGACGCAGTCCGCGACCCGCGCGGCTTCGCGGTGAAGTTCTACACCGAGGAGGGCAACTACGACCTCGTCGGCAACAACACCCCGGTGTTCTTCATCAAGGACCCGATCAAGTTCCCCGACTTCATCCACTCGCAGAAGCGCGACCCGTACACGGGCATCCAGGAGGCCGACAACGTCTGGGACTTCTGGGCCCACTCGCCGGCCTCCACCCACCAGATCACCTGGCTCTTCGGCGACCGCGGCATCCCGGCCTCGTACCGCCACATGAACGGCTACGGCTCGCACACCTACCAGTGGGTCAACGAGCAGGGCGACGCCTTCTGGGTGAAGTACCACTTCAAGACCAACCAGGGCATCCGCTCGCTGGACGGCGACCAGTCCGCCGAGGTGCTCGGCGCCGACGCCGACTCGCACCAGCGCGACCTGCACCAGGCCATCGAGCGCGGTGTCTTCCCGTCCTGGACCCTCTACGTCCAGCTGATGCCGGTCGCGGAGGCCGCGGAGTACCGCTTCAACCCGTTCGACCTCACCAAGGTCTGGCCGCACGCCGACTACCCGCTGGTGAAGGTCGGCCGCCTGGTGCTGAACCGCAACCCCGAGAACGTCTTCGCCGACGTCGAGCAGTCCGCGTTCTCGCCGAACAACTTCGTGCCCGGCATCGGCCCGTCCCCGGACAAGATGCTCCAGGGCCGCCTGTTCGCCTACGCCGACGCCCAGCGCTACCGCCTCGGCGTCAACCACACCCTGCTCGCCGTCAACGCCCCCCGGGCCACCGAGGCGAACAACTACGGCCGTGACGGCTTCTCCGCCGTCAACAAGTCCGGCCGCGGCAAGAACTACGAGCCCAACTCGTACGACGGCCCCGCCCAGACCGACAGCGCCCTCGCCGCGCCGGTCAGGCTGGACGGCCACACCGGCACCTACACCACGCCGGCGCACACCAAGGACGACGACTTCTTCCAGGCCGGTGAGCTCTACCGCCTGATGTCGGCCGGCGAGAGGACCCGACTGATCAACAACATCGCGGGCTTCCTGGCGCAGGTCTCGCGCGACGACGTCGTCGAGAAGAACCTCGCCCACTTCCACGCCGCCGACGAGGAGTACGGCGCCCGCCTGGAGGCCGCCGTCACCAAGCTGCGCGCCGGCGACGAGGGCTGACGCCCCGTCCGACCACCCTCACCGGCCGCCGGGGCCCGTACCCCGGCGGCCGCGACCGGGCCTCTCCCCCCCAGGGCAGTGGGGGAGGGGCCCGTTCCGTCTCCCGGGACCGGCCGCCGGTCGGGGCCCGCAGGTCCGTGGCCGGTTGTCGTCGGCCCGTGGCCGGTGGTCGTCGGGCGCCGTCCTCCGGGACTCCCCGGGGGCGTTCGCCGGCCCCCTGCGAAGCACGCGGCCCTCGGGCCCGTCCAGCACCTTCACCGAATATTCGCGGACGGCAACTGCCGGGCCCCCGGGATGGCTAGGCTGGAGGCGCCCGCAGGTCGCTCCGCGGGCGGACATCGGAAGGGGACGACATGTCGACACCAGCCCCGGGTCGTCACGCCGCACTGGACCGGGGCACGCCCGGTCCGTTCACCTCCTTGCAGTACGCCCTCAGACTGCTGGAGGCCGTCGACCGGCACCCCGGCGGTGCCACCCTGGTCTCCCTCGCCAGGGAGACGTCCCTGAGCCTGTCGACGGTTCGCGGGCTCGCCGAGATCCTCGAGATCGAGGGCTATCTCCAGTGCCAGGACGGCGGTTGGGTGCTCGGCGGCACCTTCGCGTTGCTCGGGCAGTACAACCGGGAGCAGCTGGTGCGCGCCCGGCTGGACCGCAAACTCGCCGACCTGCGCGACGAGTTGGGTGCCGCAGTGTACTTCAGCCGGTACCACGACGGCGAGTTGTCGGTGGAGGCGGTCTCGGCCGCCGAGCACGCGCCGGCCGTGCAGGAGTGGGTGGACTTCCGGGCCACCGCGCACGCGAGCGCGATCGGCAAGTGCCTGCTGAGCCAGCTCGACCACGACGCCCGCCGGGACCACCTGTCCCGGCACCCGGTCGCCCGGCTCACCTCGCGGACGGTCACCGACGCCGACCAACTGATGCACCGGCTGGAGCGCCAGCCCGCCACCGTGCCGGTGCTGGACATCCAGGAGTACGCGCTCGGCACCGTCTGCGCGGCCGTCCCGGTGATGGCCGGCAGCACGGTCGGCTGCCTGGCCACCTCGATGCCGGTGGACAACGTGCACCGGCTGAAGGCGGCCGCCGAGCTGCTGGCGGCCCGGGCGGCGCCGCTGATGCTGGCGATGGCGGTCTGACCGCCGGCCCGCGTCGCGGGCCCCGCCGAAACCGCAGGCCCCGCCGTACGACAGGGCAACCGCAGGCCCCGCCATACCGCAGGTCGACCGCAGGCCCCGTCGAACCCCTTCCGGGATTCGGCGGGGCCCGCGCGCTTCCCGGGCTGCCGTCCGGTGCACATCACTTATTAGACTCGATGTCGATAAGGGGTGCCGAAACCCTTGTCGCCACCGCTACCCGCGAGTACGTTTCCCCTGAGCCGAGCCGCCACCGCAGGTCAGGAGGGCCCTCCCATGTCCAGCACCACCCCCGTCCCCGCCGTCGCCGCCCCCGCCGCGCGCGTGCACGACGCCCTCGTCCTGGAGCCCCGCGACGTCCGCTTCGACTGGGCCGGACTGCCGCTGCACTGGATCCCGGACGAGCCGATGGCCACCCACATCGTCAACGTCCTCCACCTGCTGCTCCCCGAGGGCGAACGCTGGTTCGTCAAGGTGTTCAAGGAGGCGCTGCCGCTGATCCGGGACGAGCAGCTGCGCGAGGAGGTGCTCGGCTTCATCGGGCAGGAGGCGATCCACGCCGAGGCGCACCAGGAGGTGCTGGACCACCTGCTCGGCCAGGGCCTCGACCCGCGCCCGTACGTCCGCCAGGTCTCCTGGCTGTTCCGCCGCGTGCTCGGCGACAAGCCCGGGCTGTCACCGGCCCGGCGGCGCGAGAACATCATCGAGCGGGTCGCCTTCGTCGCAGCGATTGAGCACTTCACCGCCTTCCTCGGCAACTGGGCGCTCAACTCCCCGGGCCTGGACCGGGCCAAGGCCGACCCGACCATGCTGGACCTGCTGCGCTGGCACGGCGCGGAGGAGGTCGAGCACCGCAGCGTCGCCTTCGACCTGATGGTCCACCTTGACCCGGGCTACCTGCGGCGGGTCCGCGGCATGGCGGTCTCCGGCCCGCTGCTGGTCCACCTCTGGGTACGCGGCGCCCGCTTCCTGCTGGCCGCCGACCCGACCCTGGACGGCCGGCTGCGGCCCAGCTGGCGGGAGGCCGGCCGGATCGCCCGGCGCGGCCTGCTGCCCGACCCGCTCGGGTCGGTCCGCTCCGGCCTGCGCTACCTGCGGCCCGGCTACCACCCGACCCAGGAGGGCTCCTCCAGCCAGGCCCTCGGCTACCTCGCCACCTCCCCGGCCGCCCGCGCCGCGGCCGGCCGCTGACGGACCGCAGCCCGCCCCCGCCCGTCGCCCGTCAGCCCCGCCCGTCGCCCCTGCCCGTCGCCCCAGGACCCCAAGGACCCCGCCGGATGGACCTGCACAACCCGCCCCCCGACCTCTACGGCCGCCCCCGCGCCGACCGGTTCATGCAGCGCCTCACCGCCTTCGGCGACCGCTACAGCCCCGCCCTCGGCTCCCCGTTGCTGCGCCGCAGCCCCCGCCGCCCGCCCGGCCGCCCCACCCCGCCGCTGCAACTGGTGGTCACCGCCCGCCGTCAGGTCGCCGCCGACGTCGTCGAGTTGACGCTGTCAGACCCCTCCGGCGGCCCGCTCCCGGCCTGGCAGCCCGGCGCGCACCTGCGCCTCGCGCTCCCGTCCGGCCGCGAACGCCACTACTCGCTCTGCGGCGACCCCGCCGACCGCACCGCCTACCGGATCGCCGTACGCCGGCTGCCGGAGGGCGGCGGAGGCTCGGTCGAGGTCCACGACATGCTGCACCCCGGCACCCGCCTCACCGCCCGCCGCCCCCGCAACGGCTTCGCCTTCTGCGCCGAGCCGGCCGTCCTGCTGCTGGCCGGCGGCATCGGCGTCACCCCGCTGCTCCCGATGGCCCGCGAGGCGCAGCGCCACGGCCTGGACTGGCGGCTCGTCCACGTCGGCCGCAGCGCCGACACCCTCCCGTACGCGGACGAGCTGCGCGACCTCGACCCCCGCCGGGTCCACCTGCGCACCGATGACGCGAACGGCGGCGTGCCGACCGGTGCCGAGCTGCTCGCGCACGCCCCGCGCGGCGCCGCCGTCTACTGCTGCGGCCCGGCACCGATGCTGGCCGCCGTCCAGCGGGCGCTGGACGGGTCGCCCGCCGCGGCCCTGCACTTCGAGCGGTTCGGCGCCGCCCCGGTCACCGGCGGCGAGCCGTTCACGGTCCGCCTCGGCGCGGACGGCCCGGCGCTCGACGTGCCCGCCGACCGTTCCGCCCTGGACGTGCTCCGCGAGGCCCGCCCCGATCTCCCGTACTCCTGCCACCAGGGGTTCTGCGGCACCTGCGAGGTCCGGCTGCTGGCCGGCACCCCCGACCACCGCGACCGCCGCCTCACCCCCGAGCAGCGCGCCGCCGGCGCCCTGCTGCCCTGCGTCTCCCGGGCCGCCGAGGGCGAGACCCTCGTGCTCGACGTCTAAGGAGCCCCGATGACCACGAAGCCCGCGACGGCGGGGAGGGCGGCCACGGCCACGGCCCGGCCCGCCTTCCCGTACACCGACCACGACCTCGCCCGGTTCCGGGAGACCCAGCAGCTCGCCTACCACTGCGCCGAGCAGGTCGCCGCCTGGATCGAACCGGGCGTCACCGAGCGCCAGGCCACCGCCAAGCTGCGCCGCTGCCTGGTCGCCGCCGGCGTGCAGGACTTCTTCCACGTCCCCTTCGCCTGGTTCGGCGACCGGACGGCGTTCCGGCACTTCCACACCCCGCTCCAGTTCTTCGCCGGCGGCCGCCGGCTGGAGGAGGGCATGCCGTACGTGCTGGACTGCGCCCCGGTCGTGGACGGCTACACCGCCGACATCGGCTACGGCGGCAAGGTCGGCGAGAACCGGGTCTGGGACCGGCTCGCCGCCGACCTCCGGGTGTACCGCGAACTGATCCTCGCCGAGGTCCGCGCCCGCAGGCCGCTCGACGAGGTGTACGCGGCGGTGGACGCGCAGATCGCCGCGCACGGCTACGACAACCGCCACCAGGTCTACCCGGGCCGGGTGATCGGCCACCAGGTGACCCGGACGACCGCCCGCGGCCCGGCCGGGGTCAACCTCTTCGGCTTCGGTGTGCGTACACTCCAGACGCTCGGCCGCGAGCTGATCAGCGAACGCCTGCACGGCCGTTCGCCGCTCTGGGCGGACGGACGGGCGTCCCGGCACGCGCCGACCCCGGGCCTGTGGGCGGTGGAACCGCACATCGGGTTCCGCGAGGTGGGCATCAAGTTCGAGGAGCTGCTGGTGGTCACCGAGTCCCCCGACGACGAGCACGGGGGTGCGTACTGGCTCGACGACGACCTGCCGCACGTCCGCCGCTGGACGGCGGCGGCAGCGGCCGGGACCGCGCCGGATCCCGTGACCGCGGCAGCGGCCGCCGACCCCGAGACCGCCCAGGAGGCGACCCGATGACGACCACCCGCCGCCGGACCGTCCACTCCGGCGGGCTCCCGCTCGCCGTGTTCGAGGACGGCGACCCGGCCGCACCCACCGTCCTCCTGGTGCACGGCTACCCGGACACCCACGTGGTCTGGGACGACGTCGCCGCCGACCTCGCCCGCGACCACCACGTCGTCCGCTACGACGTGCGCGGCGCCGGCGAGTCCGGTGTGCCCGCCTCCCGCGAGGGCTACCGGCTGGAGCACCTCGCCGCCGACCTCTTCGCGGTCGCCGACGCCGTCAGCCCGGACCGCCCGGTGCACGTGGTCGCCCACGACTGGGGCTCGCTGCAGTCCTGGGAGGCCGTCACCTCGCCCGGCGCCGAGCAGCGGCTCGCGTCGTACACCACCATGTCCGGGCCCTGCCTCGACCACATGGGGCACTGGCTGCGCGACCGCTACCGCCGTCCCACCCCGCGCCACCTGAAGCAGCTGCTCACCCAGGGCGTCCACTCCTGGTACATCACCGCCTTCCACCTGCCCTACCTCGCCCCCGGCATATGGCGGCTCGGTCTGGCCCGCGCCTGGGGCCGGGTGCTGCGCGACCTGGAGGAGGTCACCCCGCGCCCCAACCACCCGCAGCCCACCCTGCGCCGGGACGCGGTGCGCGGCATCGAGCTGTACCGCGCCAACATGCGGCCGACCCTGCGCAACCCGCGCGAGCGGCCCACCGAGGTGCCGGTGCAGCTGATCACCCTGACCAAGGACCACTACGTCGGCGGGTTCCTCTCCGAGGGCCTGGAGCGCTGGGTGCCCAGGCTGACCCGCCGCTCGCTGCACGCCACCCACTGGTCCGCCCTGCTGGAGAAGGGATCCGCCGTGGCCGGCATGGTCCGCGAGTTCACCGCTTCCGTCGGCGCCGGACGGGGCACCGGGGAGGCCGGCCTCGGCCGGCTGGTCGTCGTCACCGGCGGCGGCAGCGGCATCGGCCGCGCCACCGCACTGGCCTTCGCCGAGGACGGCGCCCGCGTCGTCGTCTGCGACCTCGACCTCGACGCGGCCCGCCGTACCGCCGAACTCGCCTCCCTGATCGGCCCGCAGGCCCACGCCTACCGGGTCGACGTCAGCGACGGCTCCGCCGTCGACGCCTTCGCGGAGGAGGTCGCCGCCGCCCACGGCGTCCCCGACGTGGTGGTCAACAACGCGGGCATCGGCCACTCCGGGACGTTCCTGCAGACCACCGAGAAGGAGTGGCAGCGCGTCCTGGACGTCAACCTCTGGGGCGTCATCCACGGCTGCCGCGCCTTCGGCACCCTGATGGCCGACCGCGGCGCCGGCGGCCACATCGTCAACCTCGCCTCGGCCGCCGCCTACCTGCCGTCCAAGGCGCTCACCGCCTACGCGACCAGCAAGGCCGCCGTCTTCATGCTCTCCGACTGCCTGCGCGCCGAACTCGCCGGCCACGGCATCGGGGTCTCCACCATCTGCCCTGGCATCGTCAACACCAACATCACCCGCACCTCGACCTTCTCCGCGACCAGTGCCGCCCAGCAGGCCGCCAAGCAGGCCCGTGCCGCCAAGCTCTACGCCCGCCGCGGCTTCCCGCCCGAGAAGGTCGCCGCCGCCATCCTGCACGCGGTGCGCACCGGCAAGCCCGTCGTCCCGGTCACCCCCGAGGCCAAGGCGGCCCGCTTCCTCAGCCGCCTCTCCCCGGGCCTGCTCCGCCTGGCCGCCCGCCTCAACGTGACGTGAGCGAAAGGCTCGTGGGCCTGTGACGTCGGTAGGGTCCGACACCGATGCCGCAGGCCCACTTCTCGGGGAGGTCGGCCGTGGCCCGTACCGCGGCCGGCTCGCCGAGGGCGGTCTGCCGATCTCACCGGTCGGTGGACAAGGGTGGGTGAGCGCCTCCTGATCGACAGGTCGACCCGCCGAGCGCCACGGCGCCGTCGTGCTGCACGACGACGGCGACCACGACAGGATCGCCGTCGTCATCGGTCAGCCCGGCCGCCGGGTCGTCCCGCAGGGCACGGCGGACCGGCCGGTGCCTCGACACCGGCCAGTCCGCCGTGCCGATCCCTAGGCCGGCCGGGCGACCTTCTCGACCGGGCCGAAGTCCTTGAAGGTGCCGTGGGTTCGCATGGCGACGCCGTTCAGCTCGGTGCGCCGGTCGTAGCGGACGGTCCGGCCCTGCGCGTCGATCCACTGCTCGAGCCGGAAGGACGTCACGTTCTTGCTCTTGAGGATCTTGTACTGCTCGGCCTCCAGCGTCCGCATCTGCTCCAGGTCGACCGTGCCGGCGAGGTGGAAGCACGGGGTGCCGGCGCAGTCCTCCATCCCCTTGCGGGCGGCCGGGCCGAGAGCGAGCAGCGCCTTCGCGTAACCGTGGTAGTCGGCGATCCGGTCCCCCAGCGGGGACGTCCGCCAGCTGCTGCCGCTCCTGATGTAGGTGGTCCCGTCGTCGGTGACGACGACATCGGGACCGGTGCCGCCGTCACCGAGCAGGTCCTCACCGCCCGCGCTCATCGTCTGGGTGAGGCGTCCGCTACGGACCGGGCCGTTGAGGTTGACGCGGGCCGTGGTGATCGCGGTGAGCGGGCCGCCCTCGGAGCGGAAGTCCTGGGTGGCCGCATACGGCGTCTTCCCGGCCAGGGCGAGCGCCTGCTCCGGGTCGATCACCCCACCCGCGCCGGTGGCCGCGGGCGGGGCCGCGGGCGCGGTGGTGGCCGTGCTCGCTGCGGTGGCGGCAGCTGACGCGGTCGGCGAAGCGTCGGTGGCTGCCGATGCCGATGCCGATGCCGGTGCCGATGCCGGTGCCGATGCCGACGCGGTGGTGGCGGCCGCGGTGGCGGACGCCGCAGGAGCGGAGTCGTCGTCGCAGCCCACCAGGCCGGTGAGGGAGACGATCGCGACGGCGGTGGCGAGCACGGTGGTGCGACGCATGGTCAAGAAGAGCCCCCCGAACGGGACGAACAGGTCGGCGCATCCTGACACACCGACAGGGTCGTGATCGAATCGATTTTCGACCACCGGCCGACGTGCGCCCCGCCCGGCGAGCCGCCCGACGCGCCTGGCACCACCCGGTGCGCACAGACTTCTTCCCCGGACAATCCCGACAGCAGGTGTCGGGATTCCACGGCAGCATCGGTGGTGTCGAAGGAAGCACGACGGAAGGGCAGGACATGGCACAGCCGCTCAAGGGCAAGGTCGCACTGGTCGCCGGGGCGACGCGAGGGGCCGGGCGGGGGATCGCGGTGCAGCTCGGAGCCGCGGGGGCGACGGTGTACGGGACGGGGCGCAGCGCCGGCGGGCACCGGTCGGAGTACGGGCGGCCGGAGACCCTGGAGGAGACGGCCGCACTGGTGACGGCGGCCGGCGGCCGGGGGATCGCCGTGCGGGCGGACCACCTGGTGCCCGCCGAGGTGGAGGCCGTGGCGAAGCGGATCGAGGCCGAGCAGGGCGGGCTGGACATCCTGGTCAACGACATCTGGGGCGGTGAGCAGCTCTTCGAGTGGGAGAGCCCGGTCTGGGAGCACGACCTCGACAACGGGCTGCGCCTGTTGCGCCTGGCCGTGGAGACGCACGCGATCACCAGTCACCACCTGTTGCCGCTGCTGCTGCGCCGGCCGGGCGGGCTGGTGGTGGAGATGACGGACGGCACCGCCGAGTACAACGCGACCCGCTACCGGAACTCCTTCTTCTACGACGTCGCCAAGTCCTCGGTGCTGCGGATGGCCTTCGCCCTGGGGCACGAGCTGGCCCCGCGCGGGGCGACGGCGGTCGCGCTGACGCCCGGCTGGATGCGTTCCGAGATGATGCTGGAGCACTTCGAGGTCACCGAGGAGAACTGGCGGGAGGCCACGCGGCGGCAGCCGGACTTCGGCATCTCGGAGTCGCCCGCGTACGTCGGCCGCGCGGTGGTCGCGCTGGCCGCGGACCCCGAGGTGGCGCGCTGGAACGGCACCTCGCTCTCCAGCGGCGCACTGGCCAGGGAGTACGGCTTCACCGACCTGGACGGCAGCCGCCCGGACGCCTGGAGCTACCTGGTGGACGCCGAGGGGGTGGACGGCCCGCTGGACCCGGCCGGCTACCGCTGAACGTCCCCGCCGTTCCGGTCCGCGCCCGGCCGGTCGTCGCTCGGAGGGTCTCCGCCGTTCCGGGCCTCACCCGGCCGCTTCTCGTTCGGAGGGGCCCCGCCGTTCCGGTCCGCGGCGCCGTACAGCGCCGCGGTGCGGGCCGCCGCCTCGGCCAACCGCTGCCGTAGCGCCGGGGGTTCGAGCAGTTCGGCCTCCGGCCCGAGCCTGAGCAGCTCGTCGTAGGCGACGTCCGCCGACTCGACCCCGAGCCGGACGGTGACCCACCCGTCGCCGTCCGGCTCCCCGGCCGTCGCCAGTGCCTGCCGGGCGGCGACCGGCTCCAGCAGCAGCGGCAGCCGCTCGGCGCCGAGCGGGCTGAGCCGCACCAGCACGCTCTCCCGCAGCAGCGAGCGGGCGAACTCCTCCGCCTTCGCCTCCCAGAACGCGGCGAGGTCGAACTGCCCGTCCCGCTCGAACGGCTGGTCCAGCGGCTCGGCGGTGACCAGTCGGTCCACCCGGTACACCAGTGGGACCCCGGACCGGCCCGGACCGGCGACCAGGTACCAGGTGCCCGCCTTCAGCACCAGCCCGTACGGCCGCAGCGTCCGCTCCACCTCGGTGTCGCGCCGCGGGTAGCGGATCCGCAGCAACCGCTCGCCCCAGACCGCCCGGGAGACCTCGGCGAGCAGCGGCGGCACGGGCGCCGTACGGAACCAGCCGGGGGCGTCCAGGTGGAACCGCCGGGCACCGGCGGAGGGCGCCTCGCCGACCTCGGTCAGCACCTTCAGCCGGGCGGCGAGGGCCGGGCCGTCGAGGCCCATGTCGCCGAGCGGCCCGGGCAGCCCGGCGAGGAGCAGCACCTCGGCCTCGGCCCGGTCCAGCCCGGTCAGCCGGGTGCGGTAGCCGTCGAGCAGCCGGTAGCCGCCGGCCCGGCCGCGGTCGGCGTAGACCGGCACCCCGGCCTCCGCCAGCGCCAGGACGTCCCGCTGGACGGTGCGCTCGGACACCTCCAGCTCCGCGGCCAGTTCGGCCCCGGTCAGGCTCCGCCGCGCCTGGAGCAGCAACAGCAGCGAGATGGCACGCGCCGCCCGCACAGACCCACCACCCTCCGCAGCCGGACCGTCCTCCGCCGGACTGTCATCCGCCGGGCCGTTCCCCGCCGGGCCGGTGACCTGATCCTAGGACGCGCGCCGCCGGGCCCCAGCCCCGATCATGGGTGCCACGAGGAGGGGGCCGACACCAGCGAGGAGCACCCATGGCCACCGGCACCGTGAGCACGTACAACGTCCACCACGGCTACGGCACGATCACCCCCGACGACGAGGGGCCCGCACTCTACGTCTACTTCGACTCGATCGAGGGCGAGGGGGACCGGGCCCTCGCCGAGGGGCAGCGGGTGGAGTACGACCCGACCGAGCAGGAGGGCCGCCCGGTGGCGGAACGGGTCCGGCCGCTCTGAGCGTCCGCCCGCTCTGAGCATCCGGCCGCTCTGAGCGGGGCCTGCCGGAGGGCGTGGGGCCCGTCCGACTCCCGTCCCCCTGCCGGGCGGACGGGAGTCCACGGACGGCCCCTACGATCAGGCCCATGGAGATGACAACCGCTCTGTGGTCCTTCGCCCTCGTGGTGGGGGTGCTCACGCTGGCGCCCGGCGTGGATACCGCCCTGATCCTGCGCACCGCCGCCCTCGGCCACCGCCGGCAGGCCTGGGGCGTGATCACCGGCGTGCAGACCGGCACCCTGACCTGGGGCGTCCTCAGCTCGGCCGGGGTGACGGCGCTGCTCACCGCCTCCCAGGTGGCGTACGAGGTCCTGCGGTGGGCGGGCGCCGCCTACCTGATCTGGATGGGCGTGAAGCTGCTGCGCAGCCGGGGCGGCGAGGCGGCGGCCGAGGCCGGTCCGGCGGCCGGCGGATTCCGGCAGGGCTGGCGACGCGGTACGACGACCAACCTGCTCAACCCCAAGGTCGGCGTCTTCTACATGGCGGTGCTGCCGCAGTTCATCCCGGCCGGTGCCCCGCACTTCGCCGCCGGCGTGGCGCTGACCTGCGTGCACCTCCTGGAGGGTCTGGTCTGGTCGGCCGTGCTGGTGGCGTTCGCGCAGGCGGTGCGCGGGTGGCTGCGCCGGCCGTCCGCGCGCCGCCTGATGGACCGGGTGACCGGGGCGGTCGTGGTCGGGTTCGGAGTGAAGCTGGCGGCCGCCCAGTAGGGGGCGGCGTGCCGGGGGCTGCGCGGGGCTCAGCGCGCGAGCCGGCCGAGGCCCTCGCGCAGTTCCTCGGCGTTCATGCAGATGTGCACCTCGACGGAGGCGTTGAACTCCAGCCAGAACGGCTCGCAGACGGACGGCAGCGAGGCCTCGTCCGCGATGTCGATGACGACGACCTGGCAGCGCCTGCCGTTGCGGGCGAAGAAGTAGGCGGCCTCGGGTTTGAGGTTGCCCATGATCCGCTCGAACTTCGCGGCGACCTCGCCGTCGCTGATCAGCTTGTTGGTGGTCGCGGTGTCGATCTCGATCTCCAGCAGGGCACGCATGAGCGGTGCTCCTTCCCCGGACTCGTGGGGCCCGCGGGGGCGGGCCCGGCTTCCAGCGTCCCGCCGCCGTCCGGTGCCCGCAATGTCACCCGGCCGGTGGGGCACCCGGCCGCTGGGTCACCCGGCTGGTGGCCAGCGATGGCCGCGCCGGGCGGACCGGGGCTGCACTGGAGGCGACACCCCACCGTGAACGGGAGCACCCCATGGCGATCATCACGACCTTCGAGCTGGCCGGCGTCAGCCAGGCCCAGTACGACGAGGCGGTGGACCGGCTGACCGGCGGCGCCGGGCTGAACCGGCCGTCCGACTGGCCGGTGCGCGGGCTGGTCCTGCACGCGGCGGGCCCGACGCCGGACGGCGGGTGGCACGTCACGGACGTCTGGGAGTCCCGGGAGGCGTTCGAGCACTTCGCGGCGGTGCTGATGCCGATCCTCCAGGAGGTCGGCATCCCGACCACCCCGCCGCTCGTCTGCGAGGCCTACAACGTGGTGCACTGAGCCCGGCTGTCGTGCACCGAGCCCGGCCGTCGTGCACCGAGCCCGGCCGTCGTGTACCGAGCCCGGCCGTCGTGCACCGAGCCCGGCCCGGGCCGGACCGCGCCGGGCTCAGGCCGCGTGCGGCTGCGGGTCCCCGGCGTCCCGTTGCGCGGGGGCGTCCTCGGCGCGCGCCAGGTCGTGGTGGATCGGTCCGTTGCCGGCGCTCAGCGGCAGGCAGCTGCCGCCGCGCCGGTGGGCGACGATCTCCGCGGCGACCGAGACGGCCGTCTCCTCGGGCGTGCGGGCGCCGAGGTCCAGGCCGATGGGCGAGCGCAGCCGGCCGATCTCGGTCTCGGTGAGGCCGACCTCGCGCAGCCGCTCCTCGCGGTCGCGATGGGTGCGGCGCGAGCCCATCGCGCCGACGTAGCCGACCGGCAGGCGCAGGGCGCGCTCCAGCAGCGGGATGTCGAACTTGGCGTCGTGGGTGAGCACGCAGAGCACCGTGCGGCCGTCGAGCCGGTCGAGCTGCGAGTCCAGGTAGCGGTGCGGCCAGTCGACCACGACCTGGTCGGCCTCGGGGAAGCGCCGAGCGGTGGCGAAGACCGGGCGGGCGTCGCAGACGGTGACGTGGTAGCCGAGGAACTTGCCGATCCGCACCACGGCGGCGGCGAAGTCGATGGCGCCGAAGACCAGCATCCGCGGCGCGGGCACGTAGGCCTCGACGAAGAAGGTGACGGTGCCCTGCCCGCGTTCGTCGCAGGGGCGCCCGTCCAGGCCGAGCACCACCTGGCCGGTGCGTCCGGCGTCCAGCATGGCCCGGGCCTCGGCGACGATCGCGCGCTCCAGCCCGGCGATGAGGCGCCGCGCGAGGGGGGTCCCCCCGGCCGAGGGCCGGGGGAGCGCCGTCGCCAGGGCGGTGGCGGGCGACGGCCGGGCCGGTGCGGGGGAGAGCGCGCCGTGGTGGGTGTCGGCGGTGACGGCGACGGTGGCGCCGACCAGCCCGCCGGGGCCGGCGATCACCCGTGCGAGCGCGACGGGGGTGCCGGAGGCGATGTAGGTGATGCCCGCGTCCAGCGCGGGGTCGGTGCCGGGGACGACCGGCTGGACGAAGACGTCCAGGATGCCGCCGCAGGTCAGGCCGACGGCGAAGGCGTCCTCGTCGCTGTAGCCGAAGCGTTCGAGCACCGGCTCGCCGGACTCGATGGCGGCCTGGCAGAGCTCGTACACGGCGCCCTCGACGCAGCCGCCGGAGACGCTGCCGATGGCCTCGCCGGACGTGTCGACGGCGAGCGCGGCGCCCGGGTCGCGCGGCGCGCTGCCCGAGACGCCGACCACGGTGGCCACGGCGAAGGAGCGCCCGGACGCGTGCCAGGCCTGCAGCTGCTCGGCGATGTCCTGCATGTCGGGGAGCTCCTTACGAAACGGACGGGAACGGGAGGGGCCGCCGTACGGGAAACGATTCCCGTACGGCGGCGGTGCTGCTAGTGGACGCCCAGCCAGGACTTGATGGGTGTGAGCGCGAAGTAGACGACGAACACGGCGGTCAGGATCCACATCAGGGTGCCGGGCTCGCGCCACTTGCCCTGGCCCGCCTTGATGACCGTGTAGGAGATGACACCGGCGGCCACACCCGCGGTGATGCTGTAGGTGAACGGCATCAGGACGCTGGTGAGGAAGGCCGGGATGGCGACCTCGCGGTCCGACCAGTCGATGTGCCGGGCCTGGCTCATCATCATCGAGCCGATGACGACGAGGGCGGCGGAGGCGACCTCGGTCGGGACGATGCCCGCGATCGGCGAGAAGAAGAGCATCAGGGCGAACAGGCCGCCGGTGACGCTGGAGGCGAGGCCGGTCCGGGCGCCGTCGCCGACGCCGGTGGCGGACTCGACGAACACGGTCTGACCGGAGGCGCCCGCGACGCCGCCGATGGCACCGCCGGCGCCGTCGATGAACAGCGCCTTGGAGAGGCCGGGCATCCGGCCCTGCTTGTCGGCCAGGCCCGCCTCGGTGCCGACGCCGATGATGGTCGCCATCGCGTCGAAGAATCCGGCCAGGACGAGGGTGAAGACGGCGACCGTGGCGCTGATCGCGCCCAGGCCGTGGCTGCCGAAGGCACCGAACAGGTCGACGTGGCCGAAGAGGCCGAAGTCCGGGGAGGCGACCGGGCTGCCCGGCCAGACCGGGGCGGAGTTGATCCAGGTCTTCGCCGGCAGGTCGGCGACCGCGTTGACGACGAAGGCCACCGCGGTGCCGCCGGCGATGCCGATCAGGATCGCGCCGCGGACGTTGCGGGCCAGCAGGACGAAGATCGTGAGCAGGGTGAGGCAGAAGATCAGGACGGGCCAGCCGGCCAGTTCGCCGAAGGGGCCGAGGGAGACCGGGGTGGGACCACCGGTGTGCACGAAGCCGGCCTTGTAGAGGCCGATCAGCGCGACGAAGAGGCCGATGCCGATGGTGATCGCGTGCTTGAGCGGCAGTGGTATGCCGTTCATGATCTTCTCGCGGAGCCCGGAGACCACCAGCAGGACGATCAGCAGGCCGTAGATCACGCAGAGACCCATGGCCTGTGGCCAGGTGGTGTGCGGGACGACCAGCGCGGAGACCACACCGGAGACCGAGAGGCCGGCGGCGACGGCCAGCGGCACGTTGCCGACCACGCCCATGAGGATCGTGGTGACGGCGGCGGCCAGCGCGGTCGCGGTGGTGAGCTGGGCGTGGTCCAGCTTCAGGCCGTTGACGTCGGCCCCGCTGAGGATGATCGGGTTGAGCAGGATGATGTACGCCATCGCCATGAAGGTGGTGACGCCACCCCGCAGCTCGTTGGCGAGCGTCGATCCCCGGGCAGAGATCTTGAAGTACGTGTCCAGCGTGTTCTTCGAGGGTGGCGCGGGGACCGACGTGGGGGCGTCGTCCTCGGCGGGTCTGTCTTCAGTGGTGCCGGGCTCCGTGGGGATCCTGGTCATGTCCACTCCCAAGTGTCAAAGGGGGTTGGGGTGGGCGAGTCGACCTGACAGCCAGTCAACGAGGTTGGCACAGGGGGACGATTCGACTCACTGGGCGCACTCTGTGGCAGTGCCTGCGGTGCGTAGGTGGTGCGCACCGCTGCAGAACCCCGGCGTGGGAGAGGCAGCGGGATGGTGCGTTCGCGTTGCTTCAGGTGGTGCATCGGTGGTGCTCTTCACTGCTCTGGTGGTGCTGCCCCGGGGCGGCGGGGCTGTGCTCGATGTTCTCCTCGCCTGCGCTCGGAGAACCGTTCTCGATGTTCTCCTCGCCTGCGCTCGGAGAACTGTGCTCGACGTTCTCCTCGCCTGCGCTCGGAGAAAGCGTGTCGCCGCCCCGGGGAGGTGTGCGGGGACCCGTGGCTACAGGGGGCCGGGCGTCTCGGTGGTCAGGTGCTCGGGCCGGACGGGGATCCGGTTGAGCGCCAGGCCGGTGGCGTTGCGGATGGCGGCCACGATCGACGGCGTCGCCGAGACGGTCGGGGCCTCACCGACCCCGCGCAGCCCGTACGGGGCGTGGGGGTCGGGCAGTTCGAGGATCTCCACCGGGATCGGCGGGGTGTCCAGGATGGTGGGGATCAGGTAGTCGGTGAAGGACGCGTTGCGGACCTTCCCGTCCTTGACCACGATCTCCTCCATCACGGCCAGGCCGAGGGCCTGGGTGCAGCCGCCCTGGATCTGGCCGACCACGGAGAGCGGGTTGAGCGCCTTGCCGACGTCCTGGACGGCGGTCAGCTCGACCACCTTCACGAGGCCCAGCTCGACGTCCACGTCGACGACCGCGCGGTTGGCGCAGAAGGTGTACTGGACGTGGCCGAAGCCCTGCCCGGTCTCCTTGTCGAACGGGACGGTCGGGCGGTGGTGGTGCTCGCGGGTGAGGTCGATCGCCTCGTCGCCGAGCAGGTCCACCATGGAGACCAGCGCGCCGGCCGACTCGGAGACGACCTTGCCGCCGGCCAGCGACAGGTCGTTCCGGGTCCAGCCGTAACGACGGCGGCCCTTCTCGATCAGCGCCTGCTTCACCGCCTCGGCGGCCAGCTTCACGGCGCCGCCGGTCATGTAGGTCTGGCGCGACGCGGAGGTCGAGCCGGCGGAGCCGACCTCGGTGTTGGCCGGGTGGATGGTGACCTGCTCGACGCCCAGCTCGGTGCGGGCGATCTGGGCGTGCACGGTGACGCCGCCCTGGCCGACCTCGGCCATCGCGGTGTGCACCATGGCGACCGGCTCGCCGCCGATGACCTCCAGGCGGACCCGGGCGGTGGAGTAGTCGTCGAAGCCCTCGGAGAAGCCGACGTTCTTGATGCCGACCGAGTAGCCGACACCGCGCACGATGCCCTCGCCGTGCGAGGTGTTGGACAGCGCGCCGGGGACCTGCCGGACGTCCAGGTGCTCGGTGTCCAGCGGCGGCGGGAGCGGCATGTCCTTGACCCGCTGGAGCAACTCGGCGACCGGGGCGGGCGAGTCGATCTGCTGGCCGGTGGGCATGTGGTCGCCCTCCGCCATGGCGTTCAGCTGCCGCAGCTCGACCGGGTCCATGCCCAGTTCGGCGGCCAGCCGGTCCATCTGCGTCTCGTAGCCGAACGCGGCCTGGACGGCGCCGAAGCCGCGCATCGCGCCGCAGGACGGGTTGTTGCTGTAGAGCGCGATGGCGTGCATCTTGACGTTCGGGATCACGTACGGGCCGTGTCCGAGCGAGGCCGCGTTGCCGACCACGGCGGGCGAGGCCGAGGCGTACGCGCCGCCGTCCAGCACGATCCGGGCGTCGGCGAAGACCAGCTTGCCGTCGCGGGTGGCGCCGTGCTCGTACTGCATCCTGGCCGGGTGGCGGTGCACGTGGCCGTAGAAGGACTCGTCACGGGCGTAGACGATCTTGACCGGCTTGCCGGTGTGCTGGGCGAGCAGGCAGGCGTGGATCTGCATCGAGATGTCCTCGCGGCCGCCGAAGGCGCCGCCGACACCGGCCAGCGTGAGGCGGACCTTCTCCTCCGGCAGGGCCAGTACGGGCGCCATCTGCTGGCGGTCCACGTGCAGCCACTGGGTGGCGACGTAGAGGTCGATGCCGCCGTCCTCGGCCGGCACGGCCAGGCCGGACTCCGGGCCGAGGAAGGCCTGGTCCTGCATGCCGACCTCGTAGGTGCCCTTGACGATGACGTCCGCCATCGCCCGCACCTCGTCGGTCACGCCGAGACCGGAGACCAGCTTCTGCTCGTGGCAGATGTTGCCGTAGCCGTGCGACTTGAACTCGTGCGGCTCGTGCACGTAGCCGTGGGTCTCGGGGTCGAGGCACTGCTCCTCGGTGACGATCGGGGTGAGCACCTCGTACTCGACCTTGATCTTCTTCACCGCGCGGCGGGCCGTCTCCGGGTGGTCGGCCGCGACCAGCGCGATCGCCTCACCGTGGTACCGGACCTTGTCGATCGCCAGGGCCGGCTGGTCCTGGATCTCCAGGCCGTAGAACTTCGAGCCCGGGATGTCGTCGTGGGTGAGGACGGCGTACACGCCCGGCACCTTGAGCGCCTCGGAGACGTCCACCGAGAGGATGTTGGCGCGGGGGTGCGGCGAGCGCAGCGCCATACCCCAGAGCATGTCCTCGTGCCACATGTCGGACGAGTACGCGAACTCGCCCTTGACCTTCAGGTTGCCGTCCGGGCGCAGCGGCGAGCCGCCGATGCCGTCCTTGGACGCCTGGTTGATGTTCTGCAGGTTCTTCTGACCCTGGATCGTGCGAGTGCTCATTCCGAAGCCGCCTTACCAGCGCACTTGCGGGCGGAAGCCAGCCGCACCGCGTCCATGATCTTCTCGTAGCCCGTGCAGCGGCAGAGGTTGCCCGACAGCGCCTCGCGGATGTCGTTGTCGCTCGGCTGGGCGTCGTTCTCCAGCAGCGCGTCCGTCTGCACCAGCAGGCCGGGGGTGCAGAAGCCGCACTGGACGGCGCCGGCGTCGATGAACGCCTGCTGGACGAGGCCCAGCTCACCGTTCTCGTCGGCCAGGCCCTCGACCGTGCGGACCTCGCGGTCCTGCACCTGGCCGGCGGCGACCAGGCAGGAACAGACCGGCGTCCCGTCCAGGTAGACCGTGCAGGAGCCGCACTCGCCCTGCTCGCAGGCGTTCTTCGAGCCCGGGAGGCCGACCCGCTCGCGCAGCACGTACAGCAGGCTCTCGCCCTCCCACACGTCGTCGGCCTCGACCGGCTTGCCGTTGGCGGTGAAAGTGACCCTCATGCCGCGCTCCTGATCTGCTTGCTGTAGTCGTTCCAACACCAGGTGAGGGTGCGGCGGGCCATCACGGCCAGCGAGTGCCGCCGGTAGTCGGCGGTGCCGCGGACGTCGTCGATGGGCGAGGCCGCGGCCTTGACCAGCTCGCCGAACCGCTGGATCACCTCGGCGCCCAGCAGGTCGCCCGACTCCCAGAGGCCGCGCTCGGCGAGCACGCCCTGCAGGTACTCCTCGGCCTCCACGGCGCGGCGCGGCGTGGGGGCAGCCGAACCGATACCGGTGCCGACGGTGCCGTTCTTCGGGTGGAGGGCGAAACCGAAGGCGCAGACCGCGATCACCATGGCGTTGCGGGTGCCGATCTTCGAGAACTGCTGCGGGCCGTCCGCGACGGGGATGTGCACGGCCCGGATCAGCTCGTCGGCCTCCAGGCTGTTGCGCTTCACGCCGACGTAGAACTCGTCGATCGGGATCATCCGGGTGCCGCGCACCGAGGCCGCCTCGACGAAGACGTCCCGGCCCGCCGCCAGCAGCGCGGGGTGCGCGTCGCCGGCCGGGGAGGCACCGCCGAGGTTCCCGCCGACGCCGCCGCGGTTGCGGATCTGCGGCGAGCCGACGGTGTGGGCCGCCAGGGCCAGGCCGGGCAGCGGTCCGGACAGCTCGTTGATGATCCGGGTGTAGGGGACCGAGGCGCCGAGCTTGACGACGTCGCCGTCGTTCGACCATTCGGTGAGCTCGGTGATGCGGTTCAGGTCGAGAATCGCGGATGGCCGGTGCACGTCGAAGTTCATCTCGACCATGACGTCCGTGCCGCCCGAGATGGGCAGCGCGGTCGGGTACTCAGCCTTCGCCGCGAGTGCCTCGTCCCAGGTAGCGGGCCGAAGGAACTCCATGCGGGTGTCTCCTCAAGTCGTTGCCGGCCGGACTGGTGGGCACAGTGCCCGGAACTCGGTGTTCGGACCGTGCGAACCGCTTCGTTACCTCGGCGTCCGATCCTGGTCACCGGGATGTGTCCGGCGGCGTGTGGCCAGTGAACCGCTGTGACGGGGCCCACTGGCAGTCACCGATGGCATGAAGCCCCGGCTGTGGTCCCGCCCGGCATCCTGTACGTTCCTCTAAGGCGGACAATCTCGCAGCCCAGCCGTTTACCGGGCGCTACCTACGACCGTAATCCGGCCGTGATTCCCAAGCTATGGCCCCGTGATCCGGGCGCCGGTCGGTACGTAACACCGAGCACAGATGTTCGGGCACACTGTCTCCCCGGACCGAGCGCTCGGGCCCCCTTCACCCTCCCCCCAGCCCGTTAGGAGTCCCGGATGCGTGTCCGTGACCTGCTCGCCCCCGGAGCCCCGCGACTGCGCCTGCTCGCGGCGGAGGAAGAGCTTGACCGCCAGGTCAGCGGCGTCATGACCACGGACCTGCACGACCCCGGCCGCTACCTGCACGGCGGCGAGCTGGTGCTCACCGGCATGCTCTGGCGCACCGGGCCCGCCGACTCCGAGCGGTTCGTGCGGACCATCGTGGCCGGCGGCGCCGTCGCCCTCGCGGCCGGCGAGGCCGAGGTCGGCCCCGTCCCCGAGGACCTCGTCGACGCCTGTCGCCGCCACCGCATGCCCCTGTTGGCGGTACCCGACGACATCGCTTTCGGCACCGTCACCGAGTTCATCGGCCGGCAGGTCTCCGCCGACCGCGCGGCCGACCTCGCCGCCCTGGTCGACCGCCACCGCCTGCTGGTCTCCGCGGCCGGCGGCGGTGGCCTGGACGCCGTCCTCGACCTGCTCGGCGGCGACCTCGACCTCGACTGCTGGGTGCTCACCCCCACCGGCGCGGTGATCGCGGGCCCGGCCGACCGGCTCTCCGCCGAGGACCGGGACCAGCTGGTCCGTGCCCACCTGGGCGCCCAGCGCCAGCGCCGCCGCCCCCCGCACCGGGCCCGGCTGGTCACCGGCTCCTACTCGCTGCTGCCCGCCCCCGCCACCCCCGACGCCGAGTCGCCGCTCGCCGACTGGGTGCTCGCGGTGGCCGGCGACGTCACCGAGTGGACCGGCAAGCGCCAGCAGCTCGCCGAGAACCTGGCCCGGCTGGTCGCCGCCGAGCGGCAGCGCCGCGACGAGGGCCGCCGGCTGCGCCGCCGCCTCGCCGACGAGGTGCTCACCCTGCTGCAGCGCGACGCCGACCCGGCCGAGATCAGCCGCACCCTCTACGCCTCCTCGGCGATGGCCGCCCGCTACGAGAGCCACGAGCCCAAGCCCCAGGCGCAGGACGGTTCCTGGCTGGTGCTCAGCGCCGAGGGCACGGGCCTGCCGGAGGGGACGGTGCGCTCGGTCCTGGAGGAGGCCCTGGGCGGGACGACCGACCGCGCGCTGATCGCCGGGGCCGGCACCGGCGCCGTCGTGGTGCTGCCCGCGCTGGACAGCGCGGTGCCCGCCGACACCCTGCGCGAACTGCTCGCCCCGCTGGAGGCCGGCCTCGGTTCGGAGGGCCGGATCACCCTCGGCGTCTCCGCCCCCGCCTCCGAGGCGGGCGGTCTGCGCGGCGCCCTGGAGGAGGCCCGGCACGCCCGCCGGATCGCCGCGGCCCGGGTCGGCCGGGTCTGCGTGGCCGGCCCGGAGGAGCTGGCCTCGCACGTGCTGCTGCTGGCGGCCGTCCCGGACGAGGTCCGCCGGGCGTTCCGCAGCCGGCTGCTGGACAAGGTGATCGCCTACGACATCGAGCACCAGGCGGACCTCGTCCGCACCCTGGAGGCGTTCCTGCGCTCGGACGGTTCGTGGACCAGGTGCGCGGGCCAGCTGCACGTCCACGTCAACACGCTGCGCTACCGGATCGGCCGGATCGAGGAGCTGACCGGCCGGGACCTCTCCCGGCTGGAGGACCGGGTGGACTTCTACCTGGCCCTCGAACTGGCCTGACCGCCCGGCGGGCTGACGCCACGGCGGGCTGACCGTCCGGAGCCTGACCGTTCGGCAGGCCGGCCGGACGACGAAGGGCCCGCCGCGAGCGGATCGCGGGCGGGCCCTTCGTCTCAACCGGTCAGGGCTGGGCGGGGATCACACTGGTGATCCACTCGAACACGCCCGGCACCATGTTCTTCCAGACGTCGCTGGAGTGCGGCCCGGTGGTCTCCTGGACCTGCACGGTGGTCGGCGCCTTCGCGGCCGCGGCGATCGCCTGGCCGTCCTCGTAGCCGTCACCCTTGTTGCCGGAGATGTACAGGGCGACCTTCGGCGGCTGGGCGGCGGTCTTGACGATGTTGACCGGGTTGTTCGCCTCGCGCAGCTTCGGGTCCTTGCCGACCAGCGAGTCCTTCTCGGTCGCGGGGTCGTTGTAGCCGGAGAGGCTGACGCCGGCCCGGTAGCGGTTGGGGTGGGCCAGGGACAGCTTGGTGGCGCAGTGGGCCCCGGCCGAGTACCCGGCGACCGCCCAGCGGTCGGGGGAGGCGTCGGCGCGGAAGTTGTCCAGCACCATCTGCGGGACGTCCCGGGTCAGCCAGGTGTCCGCGTTGACCTTGCCTGGCACGTCGGTGCAGCCGGCGTCGGTGCTGTTGCCCAGCAGCAGGGTGCGCGGGGAGACCAGGATGAACGGGGCGACCTTGCCCTGCTGCATCAGCGGCTTGAGCTGCTCGGAGACCTTCAGCGTGCCGTACCAGGTGGAGGAGGAGCCCGGGAAGCCCGGGATCAGCTCGACGACCGGGAACTTCTTGTCCTTGAACGCCGGGTCGTGGTACTGCGGCGGCAGCCAGACCAGGACCTCGCCGTCCACGCCGGACAGCTGGCCCTTCAGGTCGGTCTTCTGGACGTCGTTCGGCACCTTCGGGTCGTCCACGCCGCGGAACTGCTGCGCCACCTTGGGCGGTTGCTTGGCGTCCCCGCTGCCCGCCTGGCCGCCGGACGCGGCGGCCGTGCCACCGGCACCCGGGTCGGCCGGCGGCACCGAGGGCACCGCCCGCACGTGCTTGCCGGTGCCGAGGAGGTCGTCCCAGCTGCCGTAGATCAGGTTGGCGTTGTTGACCATGATGAAGACCATCAGCACGGCCGTGACCTGACAGAAGACGATCATCGCGAGCCTGGACAGGATCTGCACCGGCCGGGGCCCGCGCACCTTGCCCCAGAGCAGCAGGGCCACTGCGATGGAGATCGGCACGAGGATGACCGTGCAGAGGAAGAATGGCGTGCCTGTCAGTTGCATCAAGTTCTCGTATCCGGGTTCAAAGCCGTCCGGGGCCCCACTCGCCCGGAACTCGCTCCAATGACATCGGACGGCCAGGAACGGGGATCGGTTGCCGTCCTAATCTGTGTGGAACCTGAGAGGAACATCACGTTTCCGTGATGATCCCTTTTCGGGTCCGTCCTAGTCTGCCACCCTGACGGCCCGTGCCCTGACGATGCGCCCAGCCGACTCCCAGGATTTCCCCCCGGCAGGGCACGATACCGCCCGGACGGAGCGCGGTGGCAGGCGAGGCGGTGCACGGGCCGCTACGGCGTGCAGCGAGACTATGGTCATGAGCATTACGCGCTTCCGACCTTCCCACCGGATCCGGCCCGTCTGCGCCGCCCTGGTCCTGCTGGCCGCCGTCGCCGGCTGCAGCAGTACCGGAGGCCTGCGCGCCGAGCAGGCCAGAGCCAAGGCCTCGGCCGCCGCCGGCAGCGCCGTCACGACCCCGCGCTGGAAGATCGCCATGGTGACCCACGCGGGCGCCGGCGACGCCTTCTGGGACACCGTGCGCAAGGGCGCCGAGCAGGCGGCCGCCAAGGACAACATCACCTTCCTGTACTCCAACGACGCGCAGACCCAGAACCAGGTCCAGCTCGTCCAGGCCGCCATCGACCAGAAGGTCGACGGTCTGCTGGTCACCCTTGCCAAGGGCGATGCGCTCGGCGACGTCCTCGGCAAGGCCAAGGCCGCCGGCATCCCGGTGATCACCATCAACTCGGGCCAGGAGTTCTCCGCCAAGTTCGGCGCCCTCACCCACATCGGCCAGGACGAGTCCACCGCCGGTCAGGCCGCCGGCGCCGAGCTGGCGACGCGCGGGCGCAAGAACGTGCTCTGCGTGATCCACGAGCAGGGCAACGTCGGCCAGGAACAGCGCTGCTCCGGTGCCCAGGCCAAGGCCGGCGGCGCCTTCCAGGTGCTCTACGTGGACGGCGTGAACATGCCCGACGCGCGGGCCGCCCTCGCCGCCAAGCTCCAGGCCGACCCGGCCATCGACACGGTGCTCACGCTCTCCGGCCCGATGGCCGCCACCGGCCTCCAGGCGATCCAGGACGCCCGCCGCACCGTCGAGCTGGACACCTTCGACCTCGGGACGCAGGTGGTCTCCGGGCTCAAGGCCGGCAGCGTCGGCTTCGCCGTCGACCAGCAGCCCTACCTCCAGGGCTACGAGGGCGTCGACCTGCTCTGGCTCTACCGCTCCAACCTCGACATGCTCGGTGGCGGCAAGCCGGTGCTGACCGGCCCGCAGATCCTCACCAAGGACAACGCCGACGCGCTCGCCGAGTACGTCGCGAGGGGGACGCGTTGAGCACCCCCGACCTGCTCGTGCAGGACCCCGCCCAGGACCGCCCGGCGGCCCTGCGGCGGCTGCTCGCCCGGCCCGAGCTGGGCGCGCTGATCGCCGCCGCCGCCGTGTTCCTGGTCTTCTCCGCCGTTGCCGAACCCTTTCTGCAGGTCTCCTCGCTGGGCACCGTGCTCTACGCGGCGTCCACCATCGGGATCATGGCGGTGCCGGTCTCCCTGCTGATGATCGGCGGCGAGTTCGACCTCTCGGCCGGCGTGCTCGTCACCACCGCCGCGCTGACCTCGTCCATGGTCAGCTACCAGCTCACCGCGGTGACCTGGGTCGGCGTGCTGGTCTCCCTGCTGGTCACGCTGTCCGTCGGCGGCTTCAACGGCTGGATGCTCAGCCGGACGAAGCTCCCCAGCTTCATCGTCACGCTGGGCACCTTCCTGATGCTCACCGGCGCCAACCTGGGCCTCACCAAGCTGGTCTCCGGCACCGTCTCCACCAAGCCGATCTCCGACATGGAGGGCTTCGGATCCTGCCGCTGGCTCTTCGCCTCCGAGGTCACCGTCGGCGGGCTGACGATCAAGGCGACCGTCTGGTGGTGGCTCGGCCTGCTGGTGGTCGGCAGCTGGGTGCTGCTGCGCACCCGGTTCGGCAACTGGATCTTCGCGGTCGGCGGCGACGCGGCCGCGGCCCGCGCGGTCGGCGTGCCGGTCGCCCGGACCAAGACCGTGCTCTACCTCGGCGTCGGCTTCGGCGCCTGGGTGCTCGGCCAGCACCTGCTGTTCTCCTTCGACACCGTGCAGTCCGGCGAGGGCGTCGGCAACGAGCTGATCTACATCGTGGCGGCCGTCATCGGCGGCTGCCTGATCACCGGCGGCTACGGATCGGTGGCCGGCTCCGCGCTCGGCGCGCTGATCTTCGGCATGGCCAGCAAGGGCATCATCTACGCCCAGTGGAACCCCGACTGGTTCAAGTTCTTCCTGGGCGCGATGCTGCTGCTCGCGGCCCTGCTGAACTCCTGGGTCAAGCGCCGCGCCGAGAGGGGACCGCGATGACCGGCCTGCCTGCCCCCGAGCCGCTCGCCACCGAGCCGCTCCCGTCCGAGCTGCTCTCCCTCAAGGGCGTCGGCAAGACGTACGGGACGGTCCGCGCACTGGAGGACGTCTCGCTCACCCTGCGGGCCGGCGAGATCAGCTGCGTGCTCGGCGACAACGGCGCCGGCAAGTCCACCCTGATCAAGATCATCGCAGGGCTGCACCGGCACGACGAGGGCACCTACGCCATCGGCGGCGAGGAGGTCCGCCTGGACTCCCCGCGCCAGGCCCTCGACCGCGGCATCGCCACCGTCTACCAGGACCTCGCCGTGGTGCCGCTGATGCCCGTATGGCGGAACTTCTTCCTCGGTTCCGAGCGGGGGTACAAGCGGTGGGGCGGCCTGCGGCTGGACGCCGACGGGATGCGCGCCACCACCCGTGAGGCCCTCGCCAGGATGGGCATCGACCTGCACGACGTCGACCGGCCCATCGGCACCCTCTCCGGCGGCCAGCGCCAGTGCGTCGCCATCGCCCGTGCCGTGCACTTCGGCGCCAAGGTGCTGATCCTGGACGAGCCGACCGCCGCACTCGGCGTCAAGCAGTCCGGTGTGGTGCTCAAGTACGTCACCGCGGCGCGCGACGCCGGGCTCGGGGTCGTGCTGATCACCCACAACCCGCACCACGCGTACCTGGTCGGCGACCACTTCACCCTGCTCAGGCGGGGCCGGATGGCCGGCAGCCACCCCAGGGCCGAGATCGGCCTCGAGGAGCTCACCACCGAGATGGCCGGCGGCTCCGACCTCGCCGAACTCTCGCACGAACTCGCCCGCCCGCAGCCCGTCGACACCCCTGAGGAGCGCCCGCAGCCGTGACCAGCCCCAACGCCGCCACCCGGCCGCCGGTCCTGCCCACCCTGCTCGGCCTCGGCCCGCGCGCCGAGCGCCGCCGCCGTGCCCTGCCCGCAGGCCTCCTGCGGCTGCCCACCATCGGCGTCGACATCGGCGGCACCAAGGTCGTCGCGGGCGTGGTGGACGGCGAGGGCAAGGTGCTGGAGAAGCTGCGCACCGACACCCCCGACAAGAGCAAGAGCGCCAAGGTCGTCGAGGACGTCATCGTCGAGCTGGTGCTCCAGCTCGCCGACCGGCACGACGTCCACGCGGTCGGCATCGGCGCGGCCGGCTGGGTCGACGCCGACCGCTCCAAGGTGCTCTTCGCCCCGCACCTCAACTGGCGCAACGAGCCGCTCCAGGAGGTGCTCAGCGAGCGGCTGCGGTTCCCGGTGATCGTCGAGAACGACGCCAACGCCGCGGCCTGGGCCGAGTGGCGCTTCGGCGCCGGGCGCGGCGAGGACCACATGGTGATGCTCACCCTCGGCACCGGCATCGGCGGCGCCGTCGTCCGCGACGGCTTCGTCGACCGCGGCAAGTACGGGCTGGCCGGCGAGTTCGGGCACATGCAGGTGGTGCCCGGCGGCCACCGCTGCCCCTGCGGCAACCGGGGCTGCTGGGAGCAGTACTCCTCCGGCAACGCCCTGGTGCGCGACGCCCGCGAACTGGTCGCCGAGGAGTCCCCGGTGGTCCAGCCGCTGCTCGCCCGGGCCGGCGGCACCGTCGAGGGCATCACCGGCCCGCTGGTCACCGAGGCCGCGCGGGCCGGCGACCCGACCGCCACCGAGCTCCTCTACGAGGTCGGCACCTGGCTCGGCGTCGGCATCGCCAACCTGGCCGCCGCCCTCGACCCCGGCCGCTTCGTCATCGGCGGCGGCGTCTCCGAGGCCGGCGACCTCCTCCTCGCCCCCGCCCGCGACACCTTCCGCCGCACCCTCACCGGCCGCGGCTTCCGCCCCGAGGCGACCATCGTGCACGCCGCCCTCGGCAACGAGGCCGGCCTGGTCGGCGCCGCCGACCTCGCCCGCCAGGTCGCCCGCCGCTTCCGCACCATCAAGCGCCGCCGGGTGGAACGCAGCGTCCCGTAGGGCTCGTCCCGGCGCGCGGGGGAGTGGGAAGTCGGCCGGTCCGACTTCCCACTCCGGGTCAGGCCGCGCGACCGGGCGGGGTCAGGCGGGCTGCCACAGCTCGATCCGGTTGCCCTCGGGGTCGGTGACCCAGCCGAACCGGCCCACACCCTCCATGTCCTGGGTGGCCCCGGCCACGTCCGCTCCCTTGGCCCGCAGCTGCGCGAGCATCGCGTCCAGGTCGCGGACCCGGAAGTTGAGCATGGTCTGCTGGGTGCGGGACCCGAAGTAGTCGGTCCCGGCCTCGAACGCCGCGAACACCGTCGGCCCGGCCTCCTGACGCCACAGGCCGTGCTCGTCGGCGTCCAGGCCCAGACAGTCGCGGTACCACGCGCTCAGGGCCGCCGGGTCGGCGGCCCGCAGGAAGTACCCACCGATTCCAAGCACACGTTCCATGGCGCCATCCTGCCAGGAGGGCGACCGGTCCGGCCGGCACCGCACCAGCGCGCCCCTCCCGTGGCACCGCACCCGGAACGCGCTGTCCCGCCCCGCCCGTCTCCGGCGGCCGTACGTCAACTACCCGTTGGTAGTGAAGCGGCCCTGTTGTCGCGGCCATGGCTCCTGTGAAACAACGGAGTTGACGTCGACTCAGGAGGCATTTCCGGATGAGAGCCCTGGCCCGCATCGCCCCGTCGCTCCTGCTTGCCACCGCCCTGGTCTGCTCCGTCGCGGGGCCGGCCACCGCGGCGGGGCCACCAGTGCAGTCGCCGCCCAAGGTGCCGGAGGCGGTGGGGTGGGGCGGCGCGGTCGCCAGCGTGGACGCCGACGCCACCGCCGCCGGGATCGAGGTGCTGCGCAAGGGCGGGAACGCGGTGGACGCCGCGGTCGCCGTCGCGGCGGCGCTCGGGGTCACCGAGCCGTACTCGGCCGGGATCGGCGGCGGCGGGTACTTCGTCTACTACGACCACGCCACCGGGCGGGTCTCCACCATCGACGGCCGGGAGACGGCCTCCCGGACGGCCGACGAGGGGCTCTTCCTGGAGGGCGGCAAGCCGCTGCCGTTCGCCGACGCCGTCACCAGCGGGCTGTCGGTCGGCGTGCCCGGCTCCCCGGCGACCTGGGAGACGGCCGTCCGGCTCTGGGGCAGGCGCTCCTTCGCCGACGCGCTGAAGCCCGCCCAGCGGATCGCCGACCAGGGCTTCACCGTCGACCAGACCTTCCAGGACCAGACGGCGCTCAACCAGGCCAGGTTCAAGGACTTCCCCGACACGGCGAAGCTCTTCCTCCCCGGCGGCAACCTGCCCGTCGTCGGCTCCACCTTCCGCAACCCCGACCTGGCCGCCACCTACCGGCAGCTCGGGAAGGAGGGTACGAAGGCGCTCTACCAGGGCGACCTCGCCACCGACATCGTCCGGACCATCCAGCACCCGCCGGTCGACCCGGCCTCCGGGCGCAACGCCCGCCCCGGCCGGGTGGACGCCACCGACCTGGCCGGCTACCAGGCGAAGCGCCAGCAGCCCACCCACGTGGCCTACCGCGATTACGACCTCTACTCGATCGCCCCGTCCAGCTCCGGCGGCACCACCGTCGGCGAGGCGCTCGGCATCCTGGAGGACGGCGAGGTCGGCGGCTACGACGCCACGCAGTACTACCACCACTTCCTGGACGCCTCCCGGATCGCCTTCGCCGACCGCAACCGCTGGGTCGGCGACCCGGCCTTCAACGACGTGCCGGTGAAGGAGCTGCTCTCTGAGCGCTACGCCGCCTCCCGGGCCTGCCTGGTCAGCCCCGACCGCGCCCTCACCAGCCCGCTCGCCCCGGGCGACCCGCGCCACCCGGCCGCCTGCGCGAGCGCCGGCCCCGCGCCCGCCGCCGAGCCGTACGAGGGCCTCAGCACGAGCCACCTGACCGTGGCCGACCGCTGGGGCAACGTCGTCTCCTACACGCTCACGCTGGAGCAGACCGGCGGCAGCGGCATCACCGTCCCCGGCCGCGGGTTCCTGCTCAACAACGAGCTGACCGACTTCAACTTCACCCCGCTCACCCCCGGGGTGCCCGATCCCAACCTGCCCGGCCCGGGCAAGCGCCCCCGGTCCTCGCTCTCGCCGACCATCGTGCTGCGCGACGGCGAGCCCGTGCTGGCGGCGGGCTCGCCCGGCGGCGCGACCATCATCACCACCACCCTCCAGGTGCTGCTCGGCCGCCTCGACCGGGGGCTGAGCCTGGAACAGGCGATCGCCGCGCCGCGCGCCAGCCAGCGCAACACGGCCGCCACGCAGGCCGAGCCGGCCTTCCTCGCCCTGCCCGAGCGGGCCCGGCTGGAGGCGCTCGGCCACGTGTTCGCGAGCACGCCCGAGATCGGCGCCGCGACCGGCGTCGAACGGCTGCCGGACGGCCGCTGGGTGGCGGCCGCCGAACCGGTCCGCCGCGGCGGCGGCGCGGCGGCGGTGGTGCGGCCCGCCCCCTGAGGCACCGGCCCGCGCCCGGGGCCGGGCCGGTTTGTCGGTGGGCGGCGGTAGATTCGGGGTGGGCGTCCTGCGGGCGCCCACCCGTCGTCCGCACGACCCGACGAACCACCGTCCGAACCACCGGGAAGGCCGCCCGCCGTGACCGTCCGCATCGCCACCTGGAACATCAACTCCGTCACCGCGCGGCTGCCCAAGCTCCTCGAATGGCTGGAGAGCGCCAAGCCGGACGTGCTCTGCCTCCAGGAGCTCAAGTGCGCCGCCGACGCCTTCCCGTACGAGGCGGTGCGCGAGCTGGGCTACGAGACGGCCGCGCACGGTACCGGCCGGTGGAACGGCGTCGCCGTCGTCTCCCGGATCGGCCTGGACGACGTCGTGCGCGACCTCCCCGGCCAGCCCGGCTACCTCGCCGACGACGCCCTGCTGCCCGACGTCGAGCCGCGCGCCATCGCCGCCACCTGCGGCCCGGTCCGGGTCTGGTCGGTCTACGTGCCCAACGGCCGCGAGGTCGGCCACGCCCACTACCGCTACAAGCTGGAGTGGCTGGAGGCCCTGCGCCAGGCCGCGCTGGAGGACGCCGCCGGCCCGCGCCCGTTCGCCGTCCTCGGGGACTTCAACATCGCCCCGGCCGACGAGGACGTCTTCGACGTCGCCGCCTTCGAGGGCCTCACCCACGTCACCCCCGCCGAGCGCGCCGCCCTCGCCGCCCTCGCCGAGGCCGGCCTCCAGGACGTCGTCCCCCGCCCGCTCAAGTACGACCGCCCCTACACCTACTGGGACTACCGCCAGCTGGCCTTCCCGAAGAACCGGGGCATGCGGATCGACCTCACCTACGGCAACAAGGCCTTCGCCGACGCCGTGACCGACAGCTACGTCGACCGCGAGGCCCGCAAGGGCAAGGGCACCTCCGACCACGCCCCGGTCGTCGTCGACCTGGACCTCTGATCCACTCCCGGTAGCGGGTCCTCCCTCGAACGGTCCAGAGCGGTGGCCGGGCGGGGGAGGGGTGCCTACCGTCGGTGAATGACTGGGTGTGGTTGTTCGATCACGAGGACATCGGAGTCCCCGGCTGCGCCCGAGAATCCCGGAGGTTCCGGCATGCGCCCCACGCGTACGGCCGCCGCCGCCCTGATCGGCGCGACGGTGCTGACCGGCCTGACGGCCCCCATCGCGCTGGCCAAGGACGGCGCCGCCACGGTCAGCCCTTCCCAGGCCGCACCGGGCCAGACCGTGACGGTCACGGTCTCCTGCGAGAAGTCCGACAAGCCCGACGGCAAGACCATCACCGCCAACTCCCAGGCGTTCGAGGGCGGCCCGGCCACCCTCACGCTCGGCTCCGACGGCAAGCACACCGGCTCGGCCCGGCTGGCGGGCAAGTACAGCGGCGACAACAAGGTCGACGGCACCTGCCCCGACGGCGCCGCCTTCTCCACCAGCGTCACGGTGACCACCGTGTCCGCGTCGACGACCACGTCGTCGCCGGCCGGGAGCCTCGGCGAGTGGGGACAGGCCGCCGGGGAGTGGGCGGGATCGCTCGGACAGTCCGGCGCGGGGAGCCAGCAGATCGCCCCGCACGGCGCGGTGAAGACCGGCCTCGGCGGCTCGGTCGCCTCCAACCCGGCGGAGCTGGCCGGCGGTGCGGCGCTGGTCGTCGGCGGCATCGGCGGCTTCTGGCTGCTGCGGCGGCGGACCGGTGCCGGCTCCGCCTGAAGGACCGCCGCCGGCGAGGACGAGCGCGCCGGTGGTCCTTCGGTCGGCCGTGTGGTGGCGCCCGGCCGATTGGCCCGCGGCCCCCGCCAGTTGCGGGCCCGGGCACAGACGGTGGGGGCGCCGGCCCCCCGCCCCGG